>CAXGYR010000150.1:0-1503 GCA_964014015.1 uncultured Kiritimatiellaceae bacterium | reverse complement strand
AAGCGACCATGAGTACGGCGGAAGCGGAGCAGCTTTTTTTGAAATCCTATGAACGAGGTATTACCTTTTTTGATCTAGCGGAGGCGTATGGAACACATGGATTTTGTCGAGAAGCTTTAAAAAAGGTTCCTCGAGAAAAGGTGGCGCTGATGACGAAGTTTTGGTGGCGAACGCAAAGCCAAACCCCAATAAACCTATCGGTGCGTGAGCGAGAGCAATTTGCACGAGATGCGTTTGAACGCTATTTGCGCGAGCTTGATACAGAATATATCGATATGTTGTTACTACACCTATTAGAGGAGCCCTCATGGACGGAAGAGATGAAACCGTATATGGAGGTGTTCTCGACATATAAGGAGCGAGGGCTTATCAAAACATTGGGTTGCTCTTGCCATAGTTATGGTGCGATGGAGACGGCGGCAAACTCTGCGTGGGTAGATGTATTATTGGCACGGATTAATCCAGCAGGCATTCGATGTGATGGGGATGCCGACAAGGTTTTAGAGGTACTGCGTCGGGCGAAAGAGCGGGGAACCTTTGTGATTGGTATGAAGATCTACGGGGCAGGTAAGTTGGTGCCGGATCGAGATGCGTGTATGAAATTTGCTCAGGAATGTGGCGTCTTGGATGCGCTTACCTTGGGAATGAGTTCCGTGGAGCAACTCAACGAGAATCTGTCGTTGTTCTCAAAATATCCGGCGGTATAAAAAAAGCTCCCACTTAGGGAGCTTATCTAAATTCGAACCCAATAGATTTATCGACGGGTACGGCGTGAGTTTGCAATGCGTTTGCGCTTTTCACTTGGTTTTTCGTAGAATCGCTTCGAACGCATACCTTTAATGATGCCCTCTTTATCGAGTGCTTTCTTTAGACGACGTAAAGCCCGGTCGACGTTCTCGCCGCGGCGTACTTTCACTTCACATGTTTCTTGTGGCATAAACTATTCACCCCCTTTGATGAGCTGTTTATTATCTGCAAAGGGGTGGAATGTAGGTGGAGGCGCTTTTTAAGTCAACCGCTAAATCGATTTGGCTTAGAGTTGCGAAAGAATCAACGCAGGCATGGATTCAAGTTGTCCAAGATGTGGTAGGCTCTTGAACGTGATATGGGGATATTTTTCTGCTGCAGCTGCAATCGCTTCAGGTATATCTTCCGCTACATGCGCTCCGACCGCTAAGAAGTAAGGGAAGACTGTAATCTGAGTGACACCCTCTTGCACGAGTTGATCAATAGCATCGGGAATCAGCGGTTCGGCGAGCTCTAAGAAGCAACAAGCCAGGTGATCAAATTCTCCTTTAGCCTGTGCGCTAATGCGATCAGCCAGCGCGCGCACCTCGTCATTAGAGGCGGTACGTCGGCTTCCATGTGCAATCATTAGTAATGCATTCATAAGACGAGATCGTATCAATTCATTCGGCCTTACGCAAAACTGGACCAAAAAAAAGACCGCCGATTAAATAAGCGGTCTTTCATGAGTAGTCTTCTACTCGCTCTACCTGACTT
>CAXGYR010000149.1:0-1516 GCA_964014015.1 uncultured Kiritimatiellaceae bacterium | reverse complement strand
ATCAGCAGATGGGTTGTTGACAACTTATCATATTTTGTAAGATATTTACGAACTTACAAAAAGCGACTAGATGTAATGTTCTGGAAAACGGAATGAACAAATGGATCATCGGCGGATTAGTCGTTTTAACGCTTGTCGTATTGGCTGGGCTCCTCATCCGCAAATCGGTGCATGCCGAATTAGTGATTGAGGCTTCTCCTGATGAGGTTTGGTCGGTGATTACGGACCCTACCACCTATGGTGAATGGAACCCGATCTTCGTCGCCTACAAGGGTACGTTTGCAGAGGGTAATACCGTCTCTCTTCAGATGAAGCTGGGAGATGGTGATGCAACGCCCGTTGAGGTTTTGGTCAAAGACTTTGTGCCCAACGAGTGGATGCATCAGGGTGGGGGTTATCCGCTGATTTTGACCTACGACCACAACTGGTTTCTCGAAAGCGTACCCGAGGGTACAAAGGTGACGCAGTATGAGTATTACACGGGTTTGTACGTGCTGTTCTGGGATCCAACACCGGCACGCCTCTTGTATGAAGCAGGCAACGAAAATTTAAAGGCGAGGCTTGAAGGAACAAACGAATGAAGGGGCGGTAAATGGGGACCTATGTTGTTACCGGTGCAGCACTGCGCCCTGGCGGTCAATTCGGAATTGGCGGTGCCTTGAAGAAAAAGCTCATAGCCCAAGGGCATGAGGTCATTGCTGTTGACGTAACGGACGCCGAAGTCGTCGGTGATCTTTCGACTACAGAAGGTCGTCGGTCGATCGTCGATGAAATACACCGCTTAGCTCCGAACGGAATCGATGGGCTTGCGACATGTGCGGCGGTGAGTGGTTTATCTGCCAGTCCTGAGATACTGGCGGAGGTCAATTTCTTCGGCACTATCGATGTCATCAACGGCTGCCGCGACCTCCTGAAAGCAAACAATGGCAGTGCGGTGATTGTTTCTTCTCACACCCTGGTTCTGATGCCGGATGATGAGATCGTGAAGCTGTATCAGACGCTCGATCGCAAGCAGATTCTTGATGGCATCAAAGACAAGAAGGGTAGGGTTGTCTATGCGAGCGGCAAACAGGCGCTGGTGCATTGGATGCGGAGCATGGTGCCGGAGTATGCCGCGGATGGCATTCGACTCAACACCGTCGTGCCAGGCTTCACCGATACGCCGATGGCGTCTCGCCGCGATGCCATACCTGAGACCCTGAAACTCTACGACGAATTCCAGAGCTCCATTCCACTTGGTCAGCGTATGGGCAAGCCGGAGGAGGTTGCGGCCGGCATAGAGTTTCTCATGAGCCCGGCGGCAAGCTTTGTGTGTGCCAGCGTCTTGTTCGTGGATGGCGGGCACGATACCAACTTGAGACCTGGATTCATCAAGTTTGATAGTTTGTCAGGAGGCACACGATGAACAACCCGACAATTGGATTTGTTGGCCTGGGTGCGATGGGCGAACCCATGGTCGCACGACTACTGGCCGCGGGTTTTCGCGTGGTCAGCTATGTCAATCGGAGCCGGCAGG
>CAXGYR010000148.1:0-1526 GCA_964014015.1 uncultured Kiritimatiellaceae bacterium | reverse complement strand
GCGGGTGGCGGCGTTGCCGGCGGTGCGGGCGTTTGTGGTGGAGCGGTTGCGGGCGCAGGTGCAGTTGGGTTCGTTGGTGATGGAGGGGCGGGATATTGGGAGTGTGGTGTTTCCTGATACGGCGTATAAGTTTTATTTGGATGCGGATGCGCAGGAGCGGGCGATGCGGCGACATCGGGAGTTGCTGGCGGCGGGGGAGTCGGAGAAGGCGGAAGAGGTGTTGGCGAGTTTGAAGCGGCGGGATGGAATGGATGCGGAGCGGAAGGCGGATCCGTTGCGGATGGCGGTGGGTGCGGTGCGGATTGATAGTACGAATTTGACGTTAAAAGAGGTGATCGAGGTTGTGATTAATAGGGTGTCGGAGTGGTAGATGAGATGATTGACCCGGTACATCATGAGGTTATGGCGGATATGCGGATTTATCAGGCGTCGACGCGCTTGTTTAAGTTGGGGTTGCTGTTGTGGAATCGGCTGAAGATTGAGGGGGCGGAGCATATTCCGGATAAGGGGGGTGTGATGATTGCTTCAAATCATGTTAGTTATTTGGATCCGCCGATTGTGGGGGTGGGGTATCGGGGGCGGCCGATTCATTTTATGGCGCGGGATACGTTGTGGTCGAAGGGATTTGGGGCGTGGTGGATGGATCATGTGGGGTGTATTCCGGTGGCGCGTGGTACGGGGGATATTCGGGCGTTGAAGCTGACGATTAAGGCGTTGCGGGAGGGGAAGGTGGTTTCGATGTTTCCTGAGGGGACGCGGAGTGTGGATGGTTCGTTGGGAACGGCGAAGAGTGGGGTGGGGATGATTGTGGAGAAGTCGAAGTGTGTGGTGGTGCCGGCGTTTATTCGGGGTAGTTTTACGGCGTTTCCGAAGGGGCAAAAGTGGATTAAGCCGGTGGGGGTTTCGATTCGGTTTGGGGCGCCGTTGATGCCGGCGGATTTTGAGGCGTTGGGGCGGGGGCGTGAGGCGTATGAGGCGTATGCGAAGTTGATTATGGATTCGATCGCGCGGACGCGGGATGTGGATGGTGCGGGTTAATTTTGCGTGCGTTGCGTGGGTGTGAAGAGTAGTTTACGGTTTTATATGTGGAGTGTAGGTGATGGGTAAGAAGAAGAGAACAGCGATTGAGCCGACGCGGGTGGAGAACTATCCGGAGTGGTATCAGCAGGTGGTGCGGGCGGCGGAACTGGCGGAGACGAGTGCGGTGCGGGGCTGTATGGTGATTAAGCCGTGGGGCTATGCGTTGTGGGAGAATATTAAGGCGGGACTGGATGGTATGTTTAAGGCGACGGGGCATGTGAATGCGTATTTCCCGTTGTTTATTCCGAAGAGCTATCTGGAGAAGGAGGCGGAGCATGTCGAGGGCTTTGCGAAGGAGTGTGCGGTGGTGACGCATCATCGGTTGGAGGAGGGACCGGATGGGGGGCTGGTGCCGGCGGGGGAGCTGGAGGAGCCGTTGGTGGTGCGACCTACGTCGGAGACGATTATCGGGGCGACGTATGCGAAGTGGGTGAGATCGGAAGAGC
>CAXGYR010000147.1:0-1529 GCA_964014015.1 uncultured Kiritimatiellaceae bacterium | reverse complement strand
GGGGGTGGGGTTGCGGGGGTGGGGGGGGGCGGTGAGGGGGAGGGTGACTTTGTTGTAGCCGTTGGGGGCTTTGCGGTAGAGCTTGCCGGTTAGGTGGAGGGGCTGGGGGGGAAGATGCTGGCGAACGCGTTGAAGGATTTGATCGGCGGTGGGGGTGGTTTGTGCGGTGCTGATGAGCGGTAAAAGCAGTAGGGATACGAGGAGGATTTGGGGGGTCTGTTTTTTCATGGTGTGGAGTGTAGCGGAGGGGTGCGGGGTTGTCGTGTTTGATTTTAATTAATTTACAGGACATCTTGTGAAGTGTTTACTGTTTGAGCGGTTGGGTGGTGGAAAAGAGTTTTATGTTGGCGGAGATTTATTCGGGGGCATGTGCGGGTATAGAGGCGTTTGGGGTTTCGATTGAGGTGAATGCGGGGCATGGGGAGCCGCGGACGGTGGTGGTGGGGCTGCCGGATACGGCAGTGCGCGAGAGCGTGGATCGGGTTTGGACGGCGTTGCTGAATTCGGGGTTTGAGACGCCGAAGGGACGGACGACGATTAATCTGGCGCCGGCGAACCGCCGGAAAGAGGGGGCATTGTTTGATCTGCCGATTGCGGTGGGAATTGTGGCGGCGATGGAGGGGGTGCGGCGGGAGGGGCTGGATCGGATTTGTATTGTGGGTGAGTTGGCGTTGAGTGGGGCGGTGCGTTCGGTGCGGGGGGTGCTACCGTTGGCGTTGATGGCGCGGGCGGCGGGGTTTACGGCGATGATGGTGCCGGCGGAGAATGCGGAGGAGGCGGCGGTGGTGGAGGGGCTGAAGGTGTTTGCGGTGCGGACGTTGCGCACGGCGGTGGATTTTTTGAATGGGCTGATGAAGCTGGAGCCGTTTGAGGTGGATGTGCGGGAGCGGTTTGCGGCGGAGGGGGTGTATGCGTTGGATTTTGCGGAGGTGCGGGGGCAGGAGCGGGCGAAGCGGGCGTTGGAGGTGAGTGTGAGTGGGGGGCATAATATGTTGATGGTGGGCTCGCCGGGGTCGGGGAAGAGTATGTTGGCGAAGCGGGTGTCTTCGATTCTGCCGCCGCTGTCGTTGGAGGAGGCGTTGGAGGTGACGCAGGTGCATAGTGTGAGTGGGTCGTTGCGGGCGCACCAGGCGTTGGTGGCGCGGCGTCCGTTTGAGGCGCCGCATCATACGGTGTCGGATGCGGGGCTGTTGGGGGGTGGATCGAACCCGTTGCCGGGGTCGGTGAGTCTGGCGCATCATGGGGTGTTGTTTTTGGATGAGTTGCCGGAGTTTCAGCGGCATGTGTTGGAGGTGTTGCGGCAGCCGTTGGAGGAGGGGTGGGTACGTATTGCGCGGGCGGGGGTGCAGGTGGAGTATCCGTGCCGATTTATGTTGGTGGCGGCGATGAATCCGTGTCCGTGTGGGTTCTTGCATGACCCGGTGAAGGTGTGTCGGTGTTCGCCGCGGCAGATTGAGCGGTATCGGGGGAAGGTTTCGGGGCCGTTGTTGGATCGGATTGATTTGCAGTTGGAGGTGCCGCCGGTGCCG
>CAXGYR010000146.1:0-1572 GCA_964014015.1 uncultured Kiritimatiellaceae bacterium | reverse complement strand
CACTCTTTCCCTACACGACGCTCTTCCGATCTAGATGAGGCGGCCGAGTAAGCGTTAGCCGTAACTCTCTTCGTAGTCTTCCATAGAGGCTTTGACGACGTTGAGGGCTTGTTCGCGGCCGTAAGTGTCGGTAATTCTAACGTCGCGCTCGTGACCAGGTACTCGTTTGTAGGTTTCAAAGTAGTGGCGTAGGCGATCTAGGAGAGCGGTGGACATTTCGCTAATATCGTTCGCTTTTTTCCAGAACTCATCGTTGTCGAGAATGGCGATGATTTTGTCGTCTGCTTCGCCTTTGTCAATCATCTGAAAGCCACCGATAACACGGGCGGTGAGGATGACCTCGGAGCGGTTGATGGGGCGTTCGGTGATGACGCAGATATCGAGTGGATCTCCGTCGCCGCGTTTGGCTTTGGGGGAGAGGGCTTTTACGCGGGGGCCGCAGTAGGTTTGGGGGATGAAGCCGTAGAGCATAGGCGTGAGCGAGGAGGTGAGCTGTGGGCGATCAACACGGAGGTAGCCGGTCGATTTATCGACTTCATATTTTACCGCACAAAGCGGGGTCATTTCGATAAAGGCGTTAACAACGGCAGGTGCGTTTTCACCCACGTCGAGTCCGTGCCATGGGTGGGGGCGCCAGCGGTAAAATGATTTTGGAAATGAGGACATGGGTTTTCCTTGCTTGTTTATTATTCGCGAACCATATGCGCACCGAGCGCGGTAAGTCGATCTTCAATTGCTTCGTATCCGCGGTCGATGACGCCGGCGTTTTTGATGAGACTCTCACCTTTGGCGCAGCAGGCCGCGATAAGCATCGCCATGCCGGCACGAATGTCGGGGCTGGTAAGGGTGCTGCCGCGCAGCTGGGTGGCGCCCACGACGACAACGCGATGTGGATCGCAGGGGATGATGTTGGCACCCATGCTCATAAGGTGGTCAACAAAGTACATACGGCTTTCAAACATTTTTTCGAAGAAGAGGGCGGTGCCTTGTGTCTGGGTGGCGAGGACGATGGCGACACTCATGAGGTCGGAGGGGAAGGCGGGCCAGATACCGTCTTCAATTTTGGGAGTGTCGTTGCCGATATCGCCTTGAATCGAGCGTTCGGTTTGTTGAGGTAGATGGAGGGTGTCGTTAGTTAGGTGCCATTGAACACCGAGGCGGGCGTAGGTACGCTGGAGGATGCTGAGAATATGGGGGTCTCCGGCGCGGGGAATGGTTAGGTGTCCGCCGGTGGCGACGGAGGCGGCGATGAAGCTGCCTATTTCAATATAGTCGGGTTGTACGCGGTGGGTTGCACCGTGGAGGGTGTCAACGCCTTCGATGAGTAGGCGGTTGGTGCCGATGCCGGTGATGCGGGCGCCCATGGCGTTGAGGAGGTGGGCGAGGTCTTGTACGTGGGGTTCACAGGCGGCGTTGTAGATGGTGGTTTGACCGGGGGCAAGGGTGGCGGCCATGAGGATGTTTTCAGTGGCGGTTACGCTGGCTTCGTCGAGAATAATATCGGCGGCGGTTAGCTGGTCGGTTTGGAAGTGGTAAGCGTGGTTGAGGTCGATCTGAACGCCGAGGGCGGAG
>CAXGYR010000145.1:0-1573 GCA_964014015.1 uncultured Kiritimatiellaceae bacterium | reverse complement strand
GAAAAATGGCGCAGCCATAAGGAGTCGAACCTTAAACCTCCTGATTCGTAGTCAGGTGCTCTATCCAATTGAGCTATGGCTGCGCTCGAAAAGAGGGGCGAAATGTAGCGATCATCCCCTTTCGGGTCAACGGCAAAAATAAGAAACTACGCCTCTAACTCCGGTTTGCACAGTTCATAAAAATTACACTGCAAACAGTGTTTCGGATCCGGAGCCAACTCCCACTCCTCTTTAGGCAACGCGTCATTCCGTTCCCGATCAAAATCAACCAGATATTCACTCATCTCCCCCACCGACTCACTCAGGAACTGCTTCGTCTCCTCCAGCTCCTCAATCGTCAACTGAAACGGAAGAACCTTTCCCTCGTTTAAATACTCCACATATAGAAACATATTTTCCGGCACCGCCCCATACTTCACCATCGCCCACAACGCATACGTCGAAAGCTGCAGCCGATGCTGCTCCGGCTTCATCCGCCCCGCCTTCCAATCATGAATATGAATCTGCTCCCCCACTCGATATACATAATCCGGAATCGCATACACCTTCACGCCCTCATACATAAAGTGTTCCGAATCCCCCGGCGTGTCCGGCGTATCAATCCGAATCTCCTGCGCTGCCTTAACCGACTCAAACCGCGGCAGAAAAGTTGTAATAAAATTATCAATACACCGCTTCACTTGATCCGCGATTTCCCGCTTCGCCGCATTATCATCCTCCAGCTGTTCATAATAATGCTCACGCAAACAACAAAACTGCTTCGGTTTATTCCGCCACTGCCCCTCCAATGACTCCGACCACTTCTGCGCCAAGAACGGCCGCGCCACCGTCCGCCACGCCTCCTCCCCCGAAACCTTCACCCCCGCCTGATGCTCCTTCAGCACCCACATAATCGCCCGCTCCGCCGCCTGCCCCATCAGCCCCCACCGATTATCCATCTTATTCAACCGATACGCCGTTTTCTGCTCCTCCGAAGCCCCCGCCTCCCAGCCGCCCCACATCGCATACTTCGACCAATACCGCCGCCGCCGACACTGCTCGAAATCCTCCGCCGCACTAAACGACCACGAAAACACACTCTTCAACCGCGCCATCTCATCCCTCCAAAATCATAACACGGCTGCTCTCCCACCTCGCCGTCACTCGCCACCGCACACGCATACTTCGAACCCGCCTCCACCCGTTGCACAAACCAATCACCCACCACAGCCCTCTCCGGAACCCCCATATCCAGCCCCGAAACCACCGCATCCCCCATACCCTCAAACACCCCAACCCCCGACGCCTTCACCAACGCCTCCTTCATCACCCATAAATCAAAAAACACCCGCACTGGATCCTCCATACTCCGCAGCAACGCCCGCTCCTCCCCCGAAAAATAGCGCTTCGCCACCGATTCCCACGCCACCTCACTCCGCACACGCTCCAAATCAACGCCCACCGCGCCCCCCCTCGCAAACGCCCACACCACCCAATCCCCCGAATGCGCCACACTAAACGCAACCGAACCATCCCCCAACACCGGCTTACCACCCTCCAACTGCTCAATCACCCCCGCATCCGCCGCCACCCC
>CAXGYR010000144.1:0-1579 GCA_964014015.1 uncultured Kiritimatiellaceae bacterium | reverse complement strand
TCTCCCACGATCACCAGCTCCAACTCCGGAAACTCATCCTGCAGTAGCGCCAACACCTGACACGCCTGAATCGGCCCCTTATACCGCTGCACACGCCCCACCCACAACAGCACCCGCTCCCGCGCCCCATCCCCCGGCACATACGCCTGCAAATCCGCCCCATTATCAATCACATCAATCCCACCGCTGCCCAGCCCCATCGCCACCAACTCATCCCGCGTCGACTCACTCACCACCGAAAAACGACACCCCCGATACACCCACCGGATCGACTCCTCCGCCAGCCAAACCCCCAACGCAATCGGCCACGCCGCCTCCCGAAAAATCGACCCCCGCCACAAATGATGCATCTGCACCACCAACGGACCCCGATAGACCAACGGCGAATAAAACGGTAGCTTATTCAAATCCTCCACCACCACATCCGGCGCATGCTCCCGAACCCACCCCCGCAGCCGCACCAGACACAACAACGCAAACGTCCAATCATTCCCCACCCGAAACACCCGAATCCCCTCAATCACATCCCGCCGCGCGCCCCCCTTAAACCCACAACAAAACAGCACCACCTCATGCCCCGCCGCCACCAACGGCGCATACACCCGTTGCAGCCGGAAATCAGCTCCCCCCGCCCGCGGATGCCGCGCATCCCGCCAATTCAGAATCAAAACCTTCACCGCTTAAACACCACAAATTTACGCAACACAAAATTGCTCACCGCCCCCGTCAGCATCATCGACCAATTCGCATACGTCACCTCCCACCCCAGCTCCGTAATCAACACCCCCCCCAACCAAATCCACACAAACTGCAGCAACGACACCGAAAAAAACAGCCCCAACTCCACCCCACTCCGGTGCCGCCCCGGCTCAAACACAAACGCCCGATTCAGCAAATAGATCAACGTATTCGCCACCACAAAACAGATCACCTTAATAATCCAATAATTCCGCTCCAGCGTCCCCTCATCCGCCACCGCCGCCTCCCAGCCAAACAAGCTCGAAAGCCACTGCGCCACCGGATCACTCCCCCGCAACGCCGGCAACACCCGCCACGCCAGCCCATAAAACAACAGCTGATCCACCCCCGCCGCCGTCGTACCAAACCCAAAATACTTCACCGCCTGCAGCCACACCGCATCCTTCCGATCCAACCACTTTTTAATCTTCAACCACATAATCTCTATATAAACCGCACCAACTTTTCATTGCGACACTTTTTACACTCAACTATATTCCCAAGCTCATGAACGAGACAAATCCCATGCAACCAACTCAACCAACCCCCTTCTTCAAACGAACCGACTGGGTCGCCGGTTGGATCACCTTCGCCATCTCCCTCATCGTCTACACCCTAACCCTCCAGCCCACCGTCGGTCTCGAAGACTCCGGCGAGCTCATCGTCGCCTCCGACTACCTCGGCGTCCCCCACCCCCCCGGCTATCCCATCTGGACCCTGCTCACCTGGTTCTTCCAATGGATCTTTCACGCCGTCACCTTCCACGGTCAGCCCAACCCCGCCTTCGGCGTCAACTTCTTCTCCGCCTTCTCCGCCGCCAGATCGGAAGAGCGTCGTGTAG
>CAXGYR010000143.1:0-1585 GCA_964014015.1 uncultured Kiritimatiellaceae bacterium | reverse complement strand
ACTATTCGCCAGCCGGATCGACGTACCCGCCTCACCCGCCGCCTCATGCTGCCCTTCCCGTAAAAAATCCAAAAAATCCACCACTCCCGCCGCCCGCGGCGTCACCGTATACGCTCCCGCAATATACAAGCCCCCCGTATCATCTGATCCCCCGATAAACGTCTTATTCCACGGCTCCAGCCCCACCGGCGCAATTCCATGCTTATCCGCCAGCGCACTGATAAGCTCCGGCGTCAGCGAACTCAAAATCGTCGTGCTGATATCGCACGCCCGCTGATTCCGCGAACCATTAATTCCCTCGAACCGCGAAAACAACAATATCATCTTCTCAAACAACTCAACCGTCAGCCGATTATTAATCTGATACAACGGATGCGCCACCGAATGCACAATCCGGTTCTCCACCATATATCCCTGCAGCTCATATACATTCTCACGTAACAGCTGCATCTCCTCAAACTGCCGCTCCGTAATTCCCGAAACCACCACATGCAATTTACACCCATTCTCCGGAAAATAGGTCGTCAACTCACTCGAAATAAACGTCCCCGGAAGATGCGCAATATCCAGCGATCCCTGAATCGTATTATGATCCGTAATCGTAACAAAATCCATGCCCGCCGACCGACACGCCCGAAAAATCTCATCCGGCTCCAAAAAGCTCTCCGGCGCCCCAATCCTCCGCAAAAACCATTGGCTCGGCCGATCCGAATATTTACTATGGACATGCAAATCAGCCTTCGATAATTTTCCACTGCTCGTTTTCATAAGCTCCTTTAACGTTCGGCTAACGCTACCAGCCCAACGTTAGAATAAGATGAGCAATCTAACCTGAAACAAGAACTTAACAAAGATAATAAAGAAATAAATATGAACGCCTCCACCCCCCAACCCGGAAGCTACGAACACCGCTTCAGCGGCATACGCCGCCTCTACGGAACCTCGCAAATCTCCAACATCCAACGTGCCCACTTCGCCATTGTCGGTGTTGGCGGCGTTGGTTCTTGGGCAGCCGAATCCCTCGCCCGTACCGGCATCGGCACCCTCACCCTTATAGACTGGGACGACATCTGCCTATCCAACACCAATCGCCAAATCCACGCCCACACCAGAACCGCCGGACAACCCAAAGTCGACCAGCTCGCCCAGCGCATACACCTCATCAACCCCGACTGCACCGTCCACGCCCAACGCGCCTTCTACACCCCCAAAACCGCCCACCAACTCATCACATCCAATTTTCACTACGTTCTCGACGCCATCGACAACAAAAACGCCAAAATCCACCTAATCAACCACTGCCGCTCCCAGAATATCCCCATCATCACCTGCGGCGGCGCCGGTGGTCGCATCGACCCCGCTCAAATTCGCACCGCTGACCTCGGCCAATCCAACCACGACCCTCTGCTCGCCCAAATCCGAAAACAACTCCGCAAAGACTTCAACCTACCCAAAGAAAAGAAAGTTCACTTCGGCGTTCCCTGCGTCTACTCCGCCGAACCCATGCGCTATCCCGACAGCCACGGAAACATCTGCCTTGAAAAACCCAGCACCGACGACGGCCCCCGTCAACTCGACTGCGCCG
>CAXGYR010000142.1:0-1603 GCA_964014015.1 uncultured Kiritimatiellaceae bacterium | reverse complement strand
TAACCACTCTTCCGCCGAAATTTCACTCTCAACCAAGATCACCGCATTCAAAAAATCATACACCGCATAATCTGGAGCCACATCAACCGGATCTGTTGAGTATACAGAAGATTGATCGACTAAAACCGCATCATCATAAAGCATCAATCGATCTCGTGCTGCTTGTAAATAAGCCAACCGATCACCTTGATTGGATCCCAAACTAAACCCGATCTCCACCGCTCCACACTCCCTCTTCCATATTCACCGCACGGCCCGAAAGTACCATGCACCCCTCCGCATCATCCACCATCAACTTCTCCCCGCTCCGACACCGCACTTCCACCGGAAACGAACACACCCCACGCACCACCGCCAACCGTGCCACCGCTAACGCTCCTGTACCACAGGCCAATGTTTCTCCTTCAACACCTCGCTCATACGTCCGCAAATGTATTACCCCCTGTTTATCTACCGCTGCCACACTCACATTCGTACCCTCTGGAGAAAAAAAAGAATGATGTCGAATGAATGCCCCAAGCGCATCCAGATTCATCGCCATCACCTCCTTCATATCATGCAACCACACCACCGCATGCCGTACACCCGTATCAATCACATCCAATTGATATTCATCCATAAGGCATATATCGAGTGTAGCTTCCTGCCATTCACCCAACTGCAAGCAGACCTGATCGCGATTCAGCTGAGCCTCGAGCACACCGGCAACCGTCTCAATTTTAAATCGATTTTTAACCAAACCCAAATCAACAGCAAAACGCGCGATACAACGTGCTCCATTTCCGCACATGGAGACTTCCGCTCCATCAGGATTAAAAAACCGCATCCGAAATGCCGCGCATTGCGAGGGTTGTAATAAGATCAATCCATCCGAACCAATCCCTGCCTCACGATTACACATCGCCTGAATACCTTCCATATCCTCTAATGCAAACGTTTTTGAACGATCATCAATGACAACAAAATCATTCCCCGCTCCATGCATTTTTGTATAGTGAACCTTCACGTGTATAGCTTGCCACACTTTCAATCTTCTGCCCAAACACAAAAAAAGGCCGCCCCGCTGGCCACCTTTTAGCATAGACTCACAATCGATTAACTCACTAAAGCCAATAGCACACCTGCTGCTACAGCCGAACCGATCACGCCCGCCACATTCGGTCCCATCGCATGCATCAATAAAAAGTTTTGTGAATTCGCTTCCATTCCTACCTTATTTGATACTCGTGCCGCCATCGGTACCGCCGATACACCTGCAGACCCAATTAATGGATTAATTTTCTCTTTGCTCAACTTGTTCATCAGCTTCGCTAATAAAACACCCGACGCAGTTCCAATCACAAACGCCGCCAGCCCTAAACCAAGAATACCCAACGTTTCTACATTCAAGAATTTATCGGCTGCCAGTTTAGAACCTACCGCCAGACCCAACATAATCGTCACAATATTAATCAACCAATTTTGAGCCGTATCCGACAGACGATCCACTACGCACGACTCTTTCATTAAATTGCCTAACATCAACATCCCAATTAACGGAGTAGCCGCAGGCAATAACAACAAACAAATCACCAATACCATCAACGGAAATACAATTTTCTCC
>CAXGYR010000141.1:0-1611 GCA_964014015.1 uncultured Kiritimatiellaceae bacterium | reverse complement strand
CTCCCCGCCGCCGCTCGCTAGCACCCGCAACACACCGTCATACCCACGGCGAGACTCTATCTCCCAACCTGTCGGCGGAAAATCCGACCGCTTCGCGCCCCGCCAACCCTTAGTCGTCTTTCCATCCCACAGCATCTGCCAGCCATCCGCCCGCTCCTCCGGCGACAACGTATTATGCTTCGGACGACCCACCAACGCCATCGGCCGCGCATACGCCGCTGCATCCTCCGCGATAATCCGTATATTCCGCCACCGCACCTGGCTACCGATTTTCTCCAGATTACGACCCACCCCATGCACCTGAAGCCCGATAAAACCTGCATCACTCCGATCATCAATCAAATGCGCCGCCGGCACCCCATTAATCCACGTCTTAATCGAATCCCCAATCGCCTCAATTCGATAATGGTTCCATCCCTCCGCCCGAAATGCCGCCCGAGCCGCCGGATTCTCCGTCAGATTATACAACCAACCCCGAACCCCCTCCTCAAACACACCCGCACTCCAAGCCCGATCAGACGGATCAATTTCAATCTGATACCCATGCACCCGACCATCCTTATAATCCGCCCGGCTCGCCGACCGAATTTGAACACCCGAATTCAACACCGGATCCACCCAGAACTCCAGCTCCAGCACAAAATCCCCATACGCTTCCTCCGTGCACAAAAATGTATTCGGCGTATTCGGCACCGCCGTACCCACCAACACACCATCAACCACCTCAAACGTAGCCTTCCCCCCCCGGGAAACCCATCCCGACAAACTCTCCCCATCAAACAGATCAACCCAAGGCTCACGCGGCATCTGAGCCCCCTCCAAACAAAGCACACCCAATAAAACGTGCAATCCCACAAACAATGCCTTCATCTCGCACACTCCAAAAAATTAGTCTCATAACTTACGCTCAAAAACCACATTCCACAACTAACCAATGGAACAAGTCATATCATCTTTCAAACAATCACACTTGTCACAATCTCCCATACGCCCCACCATGTACGTAGCAGTGCAATATAGGTTCGGTAAAACAGCATGAAAATTGAACAACAGCCACCACTCGATCAACACCTCATCCGCTACAGCGGGGACACCATCACCTTCACCATCACCCTTCCCCCCCACCTCACCGGCACCGCCTACCTCCGCACCAACCTCGACCGCGGCCACATCCGTCTGCAAGAAATCATCCGCCACGCCGAGCAAGGTCTTCCTCCCCTCGACCGCGACTGGCACGACCTCCCCATGAACCCCCAGACCACCGGCACCTGGACCCTCACCCTGCCGCTCAACCACATCGGCCGCTTCGAAGCCAAAACCTACCTCCGCGACGAATACAACACCCTCCACTGGCCCACCGGACACAACACCATCATCAAAGTCGAACCCCCCGAAACTGCCTCCAACAACACCCTATACACCGCCTTCGTCCGCCTCTTCGGTCCCGCCCTCAACACCGACGCCGTCCAACCCCACCACCAAGAAGCCCTCGACCAACTCGACCAAGCCGCCTACACCGTCCTCCCCCCCTCCGGCACCTTCCGCGACCTCATCGACCAACTCGACTTCATCATCGGCCACCTCCGCTGCCACATCATCCAACTTCTTCCC
>CAXGYR010000140.1:0-1665 GCA_964014015.1 uncultured Kiritimatiellaceae bacterium | reverse complement strand
AACGGCGCCGAGGCGCCGTATCTCCGAACGATTTGCTCTTAATCTTGTGCGACCGCGGCTGAGACCTCGGGCGACGCAAGAGCATCTTTTATTTTTTTCTCAAGTTCCTCAGTGAGTTCTGGGTTATCTAACAAGAGGTTTTTAATCGAATCTCTTCCTTGACCAAGTCTTGTTTCACCATATGAAAACCAAGAACCACTTTTCTTCAAAATATTAAGTTCCACTCCCAAATCTAGGATTTCGCCGATTTTTGAGATTCCTTTTCCATACATTACGTCAAATTCCGCCCTTCTAAATGGGGGCGCAACTTTGTTTTTAACCACTTTAACTTTAACACGATTTCCTTTAACCTCATCACCATCTTTCAATTGAGTTGATCTTCGTATATCTAAACGGATTGAAGAATAAAACTTCAAAGCATTCCCACCTGTCGTTGTTTCCGGATTTCCGAACATCACCCCTATTTTTTCTCTGAGCTGATTGATGAAAATACAACAACATCCGGCCTTATTTATAGAGCTCGTAAGTTTTCTCAAAGCTTTCGACATAAGTCTTGCTTGCAGACCCATCTGAGAATCACCCATTTCTCCTTCAATCTCCGCCTTGGGCGTCAAGGCTGCAACAGAATCCACAACAATTAAATCAATCGCACCAGAACGTATTAAATTATCGGCTATTTCCAATGCCTGCTCTCCATTATCGGGCTGAGAAATAAGCAAGTTTGCCACATCGACACCCAAATTTTTAGCATAAAACTGATCAAATGCATGTTCAGCATCTATAAATGCTGCTATACCTCCTTGCTTTTGTACCTCCGCAATTGCATGAATTGCGAGGGTTGTCTTACCCGAAGATTCGGGGCCATAAATCTCAACTACTCGGCCTTTAGGATAGCCCTGAACACCCAAGGCTAAATCTAGCGTTAATGAACCTGTTGGTATAACGTCAATCTTTTCTACGGGTGCATCTCCTAATTTCATCACAGAACCTTTTCCGTATGTTTTATCCAACTTTTCCATGGTAAGTTGAAGTGCTTTCAATTTTTCTTTGTTTAATTCTTTATTTGGCATATCGTTCGTTTTTTAGGCCTGTGACCTGAGTTATTTAATAAATCAAAAGTACGGGAGCATGTTCGTAAACAAATTACGTTCTACTTTAAATCTAATAATTTTAGGATTTCATTTGCATGATCTTTTGTCTTGGGCTTGTGCACTACATGAATGACTTCATTATTCTCATTCATCACAAAAGTAATTCGGTGAATTCCGTCGTATTCTCGCCCCATAAATTTTTTTTGACCCCAAACCCCGAATAGATTAATGACCTCTTTCGATTCATCAGACAATAATGGGAAAGGAAGAGAAAACTTTGAAGCAAATTTATCATGACTCGCAACAGAGTCGGCGCTAACACCAAGAACCTTAATACCGTGAGAAAGAAGCTCATCATATCCATCTTTAAGGCTACACGCTTGGGCTGTACATCCTGGTGTATTATCCTTGGGGTAAAAATATACTACCCACTTACTCCCCGCAAAATCTTGAGAAGAAATCTTTTTGTTGTTTTGATCAACCCCCTCGAAAGACGGAGCTTGTTCACCAATAGTCAATGTTTTCATTTTGTTTATATTTTAATCTTTATGATTGACGTAATTTTAACCAAATA
>CAXGYR010000139.1:0-1740 GCA_964014015.1 uncultured Kiritimatiellaceae bacterium | reverse complement strand
AACCGGCCGGTGACGGGTTCGCTTTTGTGTGCGCGCTCTCCGGCATAAACATAAAGGAGAGAGCACGATGGCTCGAAAAAAGAAAGCTTCCGGCGGCTTGAAAACGTCCGGATCACCCCATGCCTATATGCTGGTCGATATCGGCGATATTCAACCTTATGCCCAAAATGCCAAGAAGCATCCGCCATGGCATGTGAAACAAATCAAAGACAGCATCGAAGAATTCGGCTTTATGTCGCCGATTATTGTCAGCGTACATAACGGCAAATACCAGATTATCGCAGGCCATGGCCGATACGCCGCTGCGGTGATGATGGGACTTAAACAGGTACCTGTCATTCTCGTCGACACACTGACAGAAACACAAGTCAGAGCTTACCGCCTTGCCGATAATCAGATTAGTCTCAACACCGGATATGATGAGAATATACTTCGCGTCGAACTGCAAGAGCTTGATAAGCTCGAGCTGGAATTTGATCTGGAGATCACCGGATTTGCGACCGGAGAGCTCGACGTTATTATCGGTAGCGACGCGCCGGATCAAGATGATGAGGCTGATAAGCTGCCGGAGATTGAAGAGCTTCCCGTTACAAAGACAGGCGATCTCTGGATACTCGGTAATCACCGCCTGCTCTGCGGTAACAGCCTTATTCCGGAAAATTATCAAACATTGATGAACGGCGAGACGGCGGATGCGGTCTTTAGTGACCCCCCATATAATGTGCCCGTAAACGGCCATATCTGCGGAAACGGCAAAATCAAACATGACGAATTTGCCATGGCCAGCGGGGAGATGAGCGACGAAGAGTTCGAGGAATTCCTTACGGCATTTATCGCACTCATCATCGAGTTCAGCCGCGATGGGTCGCTTCATTATATCTGCATGGATTGGCGCGGGATTTACATCCTGCTTAGCGCAGCAAAAGGGCAGTATAAAGAGCTTAAGAATATCTGCATATGGAATAAATCGAACGGCGGCATGGGCTCGCTCTACCGCAGCAAGCACGAGTTTATTCCGGTCTTCAAAAATGGAAGCGCTCCGCACATCAACAACGTCGCGCTCGGCGTTCACGGACGTTATCGCTCGAATATCTGGGACTATCGCGGCGTAAACAGCTTTGACGGTAAGGAGGATCTCAAGCTTCATCCGACGGTTAAACCTTCGAGCTTGATTGCTGACGCCATCATGGACTGCACGCATCGCGGCGGGATTGTACTTGATCCCTTCGGCGGATCGGGCAGCACGCTGATCGCTGCGGAAATGACAGGGCGCAGCGCCCGCCTGATGGAGCTCGAGCCAAAGTACGTCGATGTCACAATCCGCCGCTGGCAGAACTATACAGGGCTCGAGGCCACCCACGCCGAAACCGGGAAAACGTTCAATGAAATCGCGCAGAAAGGACAAGATAATGAGTAAGAAAAAATGCACTGACGGGCGCCGTAACAACCGCCCACCCAAGGATGGCCAGTTCAAGCCCGGTCAATCCGGTAACCCTACGGGCCGTCCTAAAAAGCGTAAATCTACGTTCACGGATGAAATCAAGACGGTATTCGGCAAAGAACGTGAAATCACCATAGATGGTCAAACAAGGACCATGAGCATGCGTCAATTAATATTGGAACAAATTGCCCGTGGCGCAGCGCAGAGTGACCCTAAAATGATAAAAATGTCCCTTCCATTCCTCAAAATCATGGATGACGCGCCGGAGTTCGAACTGCTGCCCGAGGATCGCAAAGTGA
>CAXGYR010000138.1:0-1780 GCA_964014015.1 uncultured Kiritimatiellaceae bacterium | reverse complement strand
CATAACTTGCTCCTATTAACCCACTCAGCTTCACACGCACACCCTTCAAATTCAAGACCCAACCCTACCGCCCCCCATCTCGCAACGCAACCGGAACCGTAAACGCCACCTCATCATTTGCTGCTGCCGCCAACGACTCCATATACGGAGCCATAACCGCCAATAGCTCTCCCCGCCGCTCCGCCGTCATCGAAACCAACCACCCCTCCACATCCAACCGCTCCCAGTTTGGTCGCTGCTCATCCACCACCGCAAACGCCAACAATCCCCGCACCGCAGCCTCATCAATCGCCGCCAAATCCCGCACCAACCGATACGACAACGCATACGCATCTTTCTCCCGCTCCAGCCGATGTCGCCATCTCGCCACCTCAACACCCTGCTCCTCACAAAACGCAACCGCAAACCACGACGCCACACCCTCCATCATCCAATCCCGCAATACCGGATTCAACAAATGCACCACCTCATGCGCCAACAAAAACCAGACGCGATCATCCCCCCCATTCACCCCCAGATAAATCACCCCATGCTCCGCCCCCGCCACCATCTCCATCAACGAAAAATCCTCTGCCACCCCCAAATGCCGCCACTCCGCCCGCTTCCGCGAATAACGCAACTCGACCCCCTCCAACCGCACCGCTGGTTCTCCCAAACGACACTCCGACTCCCGCCGCGCCGCCTCCATAAAATCCCACAGCGCCCGATCCTCCACCGGCTCATACACCTCATGCCACGCCATCCCCGTCGGCAACGCACCTTCCCGCACCGAACAACCCCACAAAAAAAGGGCGGCCATCAGCACACCCTTCCATCCCAATCGCTTCTTGAAAAACAAAGTTCTACTCCACCGCATCAATCGACTCACCCCGCGGTACCGCCTCCCCCACGATCTCTGAAATATGAATTCGAATTCGATGAATCTCATCAATGCCCAACGCTTCCGACATGTGCTCACGGATTCGCTCCTGCATCACCTGCGATAACTCCGGAATCGGATTTCCCGCTTGCACCTTCACCCGCAACGAAATTTCCAGTTTCTTCCGTGGCTGGCTCAACACCGTATCCACGCTCGTCACCGCCGAAAACTCCCGCGCCGTCCGCTCCACAAAATCTTTTATCGCGCGCACGCTGATCCCCACCGAACCCTCGCCCGAATCAAACTGGATAAACCCATCCGCCTTTGAACCGAGACCGCCCAGCCAGCGCAACAGTACAGTCAGCACCATCACAGCCCCCACAAACGCACCCGTTAACGGCGCCTGCAGATAAAAGAGCAACTGATCCCCAAACGACCGATCAATCAAGTTTCCGTAAAGCAACGCCCCACCGATCACTAACAGCAGTAACGTTGCAATCACATCCCAGAATGTGCCCGACCGGCGGTTCACTCGGTCTCCTCCGCCTGCGCTTGCGCCTCGCGCTGGCTACGAATACCCTGCACCACCACATTCACCGCAAACACCTGCTGACCCGTCATCTCCTCGACTGCCTGCTTCACCGCCGTTTGCAACTGCACACAAATCTCCGGAATCTTCACCCCGAACTCCAATACCACCGTCAAATCAATGGTTAGCAGCTCCTCGTTCTCCTTCTCAATCCGAATGCCCCGATCCTTCGCCTTCTTTCCAATAATACCCGCGATATCATCTGCGAGCGATCCCTGCAGCTCCACCACACCCGGCACCTTCTCTGCCGTCTCGTGCGCAATCACTGCAATCACACTGTTATTGATCCGAATTTGACCATACCCCTCACCCGGCGCATCCGACACCGCGAA
>CAXGYR010000137.1:0-1786 GCA_964014015.1 uncultured Kiritimatiellaceae bacterium | reverse complement strand
CGCCTGAGCCGCCGCATTTGCCAATGCCAGCTCACGCTCCGGAGTCACCGTTGGCACCTCTATAACCACTTCCTGCCCAAAAGGTTCGCGCTCAATGATCAATTCGTATCGCGACGCATCATAAACGGTCTCAGATTGCACTGAAAAAACAAAACCAATCATGCAACAGATCCAAACTAGAAAAGAAAAGCTGATTTTCATATCCAAACGATGATTCATACATCTCCGTTCGTCAAGCGCGCTTCATCAGCAACGCATGATTAGGAACTCCCTCCGGAAAAAATAGGTCTCACGGCAAAGCCAATTTGCCATTAAAATATTCAACAATATGACCCCGCTCAATCAACCACCCTAAGGGTTTCAAAGCCGCACGCCCTTCATCCGAATCCGCCTCAACGTCTGGTAATAATGCTTGTAGTAACTCTTCGCGGGTATAACCCGGCTTATTTTTCAGCACACAAAATACCTGTAAAATGTCTTCAGCTACGCCCGCTTCATCCAACTTAACCGGCTTGATTGCCGTCACATAATTAATTTTACCTACCTTAAAGAGATGTAATTTCATATGCCTAAATGCCGCTCTCATCGCATGCGATAAATTCAAAGGAAACCGACACTCTTTCATCCAAACTCGATTAATCATCTCCGTTAACACCTCATCTCCACTCGTAAGAATAACGGCCAAAGGAGCCACCACTTTCCCCGATTTAACTACTTTATAATCCGCATGGCGTGCCATATGTTGTTCCGCTTGTTGCCGAGTCATCAACGCTCCCTCCGGCTCAGTCTTTAGCCGAAAACGCTCCTGCTTCGAAAACGCAACCTTCCACGCCTCAACTATCTCTTCATCCTTCACCACTTCCAACCAAGCCTTGCACCGCTCTAATGGTTGATCTGGAAAATGCATCGCATGCCACTGCTCTACCGCCCCTGTATAACTATGATGATTCGATGGACCAATTATCGTGCCCGTTTTTGCACAACGACTCACACCTGGGAAACTACCCTTCGGCGGATCCTGCTCCTCAACGACCACATTAAAAAAATGATCCAAATTATTGCGTAACACATACGACTGCACCTTTGATTCATCCACCGAAACAAAACCAGAGACTCCACACTGAAAAAGACAAAACTCCGTCTCCTTTTTCAAAACCTCTAACTTAACGCGACAAGCATTCGCATCTTTAATCAATACATTTGCCAAATCGATCAACGGATACGCACGATGACTCTGATGCACCTGCCGAACTACCGAAGCCAAATGCTTCTGATTCGGCAGCAGAGTTATATCTAATGGATAATCCGGCACCGACGCCCGGTGTCTTTCCGCAGTTCGCGGTTTACTTGTTCTAGTGGCTGCATCCGTATTTCGCGCACGATTACTTCCCTTTCGATCCTGCTCAGATCCGCGCCCTCTACTCCCTCGCTCCCGCTGATTCGAACGCCTAGGTCGCTCCGAAAATTGACGCGCATGAGCTGTTTTATTCGGCTTATCCCAGTTCGGACCAAAATCCAATCCTTCAAGCGCTTCTACATCTAAAGATTGTTGATTTTCAGAACTTGATTTATCTTTCATATAGACCTCAGTGAGTATAGCGTCATTATAAAACAAGAATAGTATATCGCAATTCAACAAAATGAAAAGACCGAATGCAGAGTGCGAATGTTGTCAAAGTAAATAAACTGATATCATTAATATATTGAAATATCCGGATAAACGGATATATATACCCTATGAGTCATCAAAATCCATCACCCACCGATCCTGAATTTTACACAAAAA
>CAXGYR010000136.1:0-1817 GCA_964014015.1 uncultured Kiritimatiellaceae bacterium | reverse complement strand
GAAGTGGCGTTATTTGCGGAACGTAGTGATATTACTGAGGAGCTGATCCGTTTGCGAAGTCATTTGAAACAGATGCGAAGTCATTCACGTTCGAAAGAACCCGCCGGTCGACCTCTTGATTTTCTTTGCCAAGAAGTGTTTCGTGAAATTAATACGATTGGATCAAAAGCATTGGATTCACGTATCACCCAAACGGTCGTTCAATTCAAAACAGAATTAGAACGCATTCGTGAACAGATTCAGAATGTGGAGTAATCATGCAAGAAGGCGCCTCTCCAACACATCCGGGTTTAATGACGCCACCGCCGCTTCCGTCACGCATGGAACACCCTTTATTGATCGCGGTTTCTGCACCGTCTGGTACAGGAAAGACCACATTATGTAATCGTCTTGTTGCGGAGCGCTCCGAGATTGAATATTCTATTTCATGTACAACGCGGGCGCCACGAGGTGAAGAGCAAGATGGGGTTGATTACTATTTTTTATCTGATCGTGAATTTAAGAAGCGGGTTCGACGCAATGAGTTTTTGGAACACGCAAAAGTGCATGGAAATCGCTATGGTACTTTGGCGGACACCATCCAATTTGCGATGGAAGAGGGGCATCATATTATTCTGGATATCGACGTGCAGGGCGTTAGTCAGATCCGAAATTCGTTGGCGCAGATGGAAGAGCGCAGTTTGATCCGTCGTGGATTTCTGGACATCTTTATTGAACCGCCATCGTTGAAAATTCTAGAGCAGCGTTTGCGAACGCGAGGAACGGATAGTGAAAAAATCATTCAACAACGGCTTAAAAATGCGGTTGATGAAATGCTGGAAGCACCCAAATATACGCATCGGATTGTGAATGAACAGATCGACAAAGCATATAGTTCGTTATGTCAGATTATAGACGCTTCCGTTTAAACAGATTCCCGATGTCTTCGAGAATTAGCATCAATGAGGGGATCAGAAGTAGGGTAATTGCGGTAGCAAACAGAATCCCAAACCCAAGTGAGATTGCCATGGGAATTAGGAAGCGTGCTTGCCGTGAGGTTTCAAGAATCATCGGCATCAATCCAAAAAAAGTGGTTAGGGTGGTCAGGATGATGGGTCGGAAACGCTGAATACCAGCACTGCGCACGGCATCAATTAAGAGCATACCTGCTCGGCGACGTTGGTTTGCAAAATCGATGAAGACCAGTGCATCATTCACCACCACACCCGATAGTGCAACGACTCCAAAGAGACTAATCAGGCTGAGACTGTAATTGAGCAAGAGATGTCCGAGCACAGCGCCTACAATTCCAAAGGGAATGCTGACCATAATAATCAGTGGCTGCACATAGCTATTAAAGGGGATCGCTAATAATACATATATAAGCAGGAGGGCGACCAGTAAGCCTTTAATCAGCCCATTAACGCTTTCTCGTCGATCGGCTTCTCGCCCTTCAAAGGAGTAGGAGAGGCCGTTATACTTTTCTAAAATCGGGGGGAGCAAGTCATCTTGAAGGGCGGTGAGAATTTGAGGGGTTTGGTCGGCAGGCTCTACATCACCTGAGACCGAGACCACGCGTCGGCCTTCGCGCCGTACGATGGAGGTATAAGCACGCCCGCGCTTGGCTTCTGCGACTTCTCGTAAGGGAACTTCAATGCCCGCAGGGGTCCGGATGATTAGCTCCTCTAGGCTAAATTCATTATTCCGTTGTTCTCGGGGTAGGCGAACCTTGATTTTAATTTCGTTTCGCCCGCGCTGTTGTCGAATGGCTTCAGCGCCATAGTATGAGTTGCGCACTTGTCGTGCGACCTCTTGAGATGTGAGCCCAAGGCTTCGGC
>CAXGYR010000135.1:0-1829 GCA_964014015.1 uncultured Kiritimatiellaceae bacterium | reverse complement strand
ACACCTGGATCATAAAAATCTATTTCTATTCCTGCTGTATTACTTCCTATGGCCTCCCAATCAACCAAATTAGTCGATACGTAAGAGCCTATTTGAAGACCAAATTGCTGCATATGATCGCTCTGTGGAGTTAGCTGATTCACGACTAATACCCCATTCGCCGAGCCAATAGAATAATCAACCGAGTACCCGGAATCTAATGAATTAATCGGATTACCATTTAATGCAAATTCTTCTAGACTAGATTTACCATCTTCATCTAAGTCAAATTCAGCATCCGATGCCAACATGGGATTTAGACTGTACGAAACTTCCCACTCATCCGGAATACGATCCGAATCTGAATCTACATATGGATCATTTGTATATTCATGAAATCCCACAGACGGAGATGCAGTCGAAGAAACTATATTACTTAATCCATCCAAACCACCATTAGAAGTAACTGATGTGCCAGCAGCTTTGGCGGGGGAAAGATAATCAATTTTGAAGCGCGAACCCACATATGCGACAATTTCACTCCAATTTGGCTTATACCCTCTTAACACTTCAAAATCAGCCGTTGGGTTTAAAAACCTAGGATTCATATATATAGCATTAGAATCAACAGCATCTCCATTCCAAGCGTTAAACGGTCGATAAGAATTCCCAAAAATCAAATTATGACTAAGTTCGTTTCCTCTAAAATTACCAGCAAATCCGTCTAACCCTATTTGAAGTGCATTATGATCTAAATAAGCAGACCCTATATTATAGAAGATATTATTATAAATAGATGAATTCTCAGGATAGCCTTGTCCTCCAAAATTGGTAAATGAGATACTTTTGTAGACATCTTCATTACCTGTAATAACGGTATTATTGTAGACAAGAGCTCCATTGACATTACCACTCAACAATATGCCAGCACTGTTCTCTTTGTCTCTAAATCCAACATCTACGCCTAAATTATAACGAGCGATTGCACCCGTCTGGAATGTACCGTTATATTGAGAGGCACAAATAATTTCTACGAGACCTCCCTGCACTTTATATCCTACATTGTACTGCATTGTTGTATTTTCGCAGTTGTAATCAAAGTGACACACATATGCATCTGCAAAATCTCGGTATAAATTCATAAATAGATTGTACTGCACTAACGTATCTTTAGAGTTGAAAGGCCAAAAAGCACTCCCTTCTGTCGTACCATCATGCACATTATATTGAATCATGGCACCCTCGGTTCCATTCACGCGGCAAAGATTGCGGTAACAGTTAGTTCCATAATTATTCTCAAATACAATGCCTGTAGATGGAAAATAAGAGGTGCCGCTATTTTTATAATCAGCAAGAGTGCACGACTGATCCTTTATCCAAAAGCCAATGCCATCAATATTTCTAAATACACATTCACTGATACGAACATCACTCCACTTTGATTTTTCTGAGTCGTTGTTAGGGCTGAGCATTCGAATTGCAACCGATGTATGATAATCATCGTTATCATTTGAATTAGGCGGCTGAGGATACCCTTCAATATTAGAAAATTCACATCGTGAAACCCATAAATGTTTCCGTTCACCAATACCTGATGAGGGCGTAATATTAATACCATACTTATGTTTAATCGCACCAAAAGAACCGCTATTGGAAAAATGAAGATCCTCAATTTCTATGTACTGACTATCTCCAAGATTTAATAATGACTGATAGTTCAGATCACCCACGAGATGGGGTAAATCACCGGTTCCATATGCACCCATAATTATGGCAGCGTCATTTGTTCCTGAAACATTCAAACTAGCTCTGCCGAAATATGTACTACCCCGCTCAAATAATATCTGTTC
>CAXGYR010000134.1:0-1836 GCA_964014015.1 uncultured Kiritimatiellaceae bacterium | reverse complement strand
CCCGCGCCAACTATGCGGCCATCGGAAAAGGCTTGTTTGGCGCCAATGGCTTGGGCGGCGTCTTCAACCAGTGGAATGGAAAACTCCTGGGAAATGGCTAGGAATTCCTCCATGTTGGCCATTTGTCCATATAAATGTACGGGGATAATGGCCTTGACCTGTTCGGGGCGCACGCCGAGGGCTTGGTAGCGGGTGTCGGAGCCCTCGAGAAAGCGTCGAGCGCCGGCGGGATCCAGGTTAAAATCAGCCGGTCGGATGTCCATGAAGATCGGGGTAGCTCCGAGTCGGGCAATGGCACCACCGGTGGCAAAAAAGGTGAAGGGGGAGGTAATGACCGCATCACCCGGGCCAATATCGAGGGCCATAAGTGCTAGGAGCAGAGCATCCGAACCCGAAGCACAGCCAAGGGCATGCTCGACGCCAAGGTAGGCGGCAATGTCCGATTCGAATTGGGCAATGGCCTCTCCCATAATGAACTGTCCGGAACGCATTAAGCCGAGGGCGGCAGCCTCTAGTTCGCTGGCAATGCTGTCGTATTGGGCCTGTAGGTCGAGTAAGGGGATGGGTTTGTTATCGGGCTGCGTCATAAATGTTTTCAATCATCTGAACCACCTTGAGACCTTCGAAGGCAGTGGCGGTAATATCGGTTCGGCCGGTGAGTACGTCCACTACATTTTGGAACACATAGTGGTGGTTGGCGGCGCTGCCTTTGTAGGGGCCATAGTCGTTGGGGGGATTGGTCGGGGGTAGTGTCGGTTTTTCGTAATTTTCGACGTGGCAGTATTCGATTTCGTTCATGTACTGCCCGCCCACTTTGACCGAGCCTTTGGAGCCGACGACGGTAATGCTGCTTTCCATGTTGGTATCCCAGCAGGAAGTAGAGTAATTAATGCTGCCGATGCCTCCGCGCAGGAATTCGAATTGGGCAAAACCGGAATCGTCGAAGTCCTTTAGGTGCGTATGAGTAAAGTTGCGGACGGTGCTCTGAATATTGGTAATATCGCCGAACACCCAGTACATGAGGTCCACAAAATGGCTGAACTGAGTGTATAGAGCCCCGCCGTCCTGATCCAGCGAGCCTCGCCAAGGGCTGGTGGAGTAGTAGCGCTGGTCTCGATTCCAGTAGCAGTTGGTTTGCACCATTAGGATATCTCCCAGAGTGCCGGATTGGACGATGTTCTTAAGCCAGACCGATGGGGGAGAGTAGCGGTTTTGCTTGACCACAAACACATGCTTGCCCGTTTCTTTCTCGGCAATGAGCACCTCTTCGCATTCGGCGCTTTTTATGCCCATGGGTTTCTCGATGACCACATGATAGCCGGCGCGTAGTAGTTTGACCGCGTACGGAGCATGAAAACCATTCGGCGTAGCAATGGTCACCACATCGGAACGTTGGCCGCTGGTTTGTTCGGCCTGGATCAGTTCATCGATGTTGGTGTAGGCCGGGAGTTCAGGAAAGCC
Source organism: uncultured Kiritimatiellaceae bacterium (assembly GCA_964014015.1). GTDB lineage: Bacteria > Verrucomicrobiota > Kiritimatiellia > Kiritimatiellales > Pontiellaceae > Pontiella. The sequence continues at coordinate 375 of CAXGYR010000134.1, read as the reverse complement.
CAGGATGGCGCGCTGCTCAAAGTGTTGGGCGTCCGTATCACAGACCGATGCGAGCGTACATTCGGGATGCTCGTGAATAATTTTGGCGTGGCGCTGTCCAATACGACCAAAACCGACTACCGAAAAAGAAATAGATGACATAGATTCGTTTTTTGTGAAGATACAAAAAATTGCGGTTATGGCTAAGGGAATGGTGTGGCTTTTCGAACGATATGTGGCTTTTCGAATGGCTTTCAGCTAACTATCTACCTGCTGCTGTTGTAGCAATTCGAAATACTGCTGTATTAATCGCTGGTAATCAGGGGCAAAGGGAGTAAAGTTAGGGTCGTTTAGGCGCTGACGTATACGCTGCTCCAGTTCTTCTAAGCTCATGGG
>CAXGYR010000133.1:0-1838 GCA_964014015.1 uncultured Kiritimatiellaceae bacterium | reverse complement strand
CCGTGTGAGCGTTCGTGGTATCCACGCTGAAGTACAACTCGTGCGTGGTCGAATAGCCGCTCTGATTGGCGTAAATCGTGTAGGTTTGGTTGGTCGCATAGACCGAAGGTGTGCCGCTGATTTCGCCATTCGAGATGCTCATGCCAGCAGGTAATGCAGGGTGTGTGCTCCATGAAACTCCTGAAGTGCCGCTGCTACCTGAGCTGCCGCTACTTGAACCGCCGCTACTTGAACCACCGCTGCCCGAGCCGCCACCGCTGCTCGATGAACTTGTAATTGGTAAAGGTGGATTGAAAATTGTCAGCTTTTTTGGCAATCCATACCCTGGGTACGACCCAGCGTAATACAACACGCCATCAAACGCCACTGTGTGGTAATCGCCTATTTGTAAACCACATTGCACTGTGCCGTTGTTATCGCAAGAAGACCAACTCCATGCTGTTTGATTCACGATGTTGTATCCCCATAACTCTTGATAACTTCCAACCTTTGAAGTGAAGTGAAGTGTATCACTTGTTTCAAAGCCTGAAAAGCCATTCCCAACCTCGCCAATGATGGATGGTAGGATTGACCAGGTTGAACCGTTGGTCAAGTTGTGAGCCCACAAACTTTGAGTTCGAGTTTGGATTACATTGCCGTTGTTGTCGTAAATTAGAGTGTCTCCATCAAACAACAATACATCTCCGACAACTGTGAGCATATGGTTTCCAGCGTTGTTATTGTTGCTGGATGTGCCTTCGTTAATGTCTGCTACGCACCAAGAGGTTTGATTTGCAATGTTGAATGCGTAGATTTCTTGGTGAAAGAACGAGCAAAGAGTACCGTTGTTTGTTGAGGGGGTGCCGCTATTGCCTCTTGCGTCAAAGTACAATGTGTCACCAATTCGAAGAGTTTCACGATTTTCTTCATAGTTGTGATTGTTAAGATGAAGTGATTCTCCAGCTCCTACGTGCCACAGATCCGCTGCTAACCATGTACTATGATTCGATGTGTCGTGAGCCCAAAGTGACGCACTGGAGTCTCCAGTTGCTTTTGCGGAGAAGTACAGAGTGTCTCCAACCACGATATGCACGCCAAAACCAGGCTGGGAACTGCCCGAGCCGCTGTTGATGTCTGCGACCATCCACGTGCTTCCATTGACCGTGTTGTGCGCATGGAGTTCCTTACCGTATGTGTTTGCAGCATCACAAGCATCGAAGTAAATGGTATCACCCACAAGGAAACTCATGTATCCATAATTGCATTCATTGCCTCCTCCAACAAAATAGGAGGCGGTGGCAACCCAATGAGAATGATTGGATGTATCGTAAACCTCAAGATTTGAGCTGTTTTTGAAGTATATTCGGTCGCCTGCAGTTATTTCAGAGAATTGACCTCCAAAGACCGGATTTAAATCGGAAACTGCTATCCATGTGGTTTGATTTGATGGTGTGTAAGCCATCATTACACCCTCTGATCCATTTGTTGCGCTCCAAAATAGCGTATTTCCAAGCGTCACAGCCAACCGGTTTCCAAAGTTAGGATTGGATGTTGAAAGGAAATAACGGTCTGAAATCATCCATTGTGTGCCATTCGCGGGGTTAAATGCGAATACACCGGTTTGGAATTGAGAATTATTCAGAATTGCATCAAAGTAGATGATGCCGTCCATCTCAAGCATGAAAAGATCACCTACTCTTGCTCCACCATTGTTTGGCCTCATTTGAGAGGGAAAAGTTGGAGCCCATGTTGTTCCGTTTCCAGAACTGCCACCTGTGGGTTGTGCTTGTGAAGTGTAGTTGAACGTGATCGGCGTCATTGCTTCACCCAAGTTGAGCGCCGCACCTTCCACCGCTGAG
>CAXGYR010000132.1:0-1930 GCA_964014015.1 uncultured Kiritimatiellaceae bacterium | reverse complement strand
GGCTCACGCGCGCACGGCCTGAACCGGAATTGACAAAACCGGGCAAATTCACCTATATTGAACTCATGGTACACACCATATCCGGCACCCAGATCGCTTTATTCGAAAGCCCTGTCGGATAGCGCTCTTCCAGAGCCGTGCCTGTAGATACATTAGAAAAGGAGCAACAAAAATGAGAAACGTAACCGGCCGGTGACGGGTTCGCTTTTGTGTGCGTGCTCTCCGGCATAAACATAAAGGAGAGAGCACAATGGCTCAGAAAAAGAAAGCTTCCGGCGGCTTGAAAAATGCCGGATCACCCCATGCCTATATGCTGGTCGATATCGGCGATATTGAACCTTACGCCCAAAATGCCAAGAAGCATCCGCCATGGCATGTCAAACAAATCAAAGACAGCATCGAAGAATTCGGCTTTATGTCGCCGATTATTGTTAGCATGCATAACGGCAAATACCAGATTATCGCAGGCCATGGCCGTTACGCCGCTGCGGTGATGATGGAGCTTAAACAAGTGCCTGTCATTCTCATCGATACGCTAACAGAAACGCAAATCAGAGCTTACCGCCTTGCCGATAACCAAATTAGTCTCAACACCGGATATGATGAAAATATACTCCGCGTCGAACTGCAGGAGCTTGATAAGCTCGAGCTGGAATTTGATCTGGAGATCACCGGATTTGCGACCGGAGAGCTCGACGTTATTATCGGTAGCGACGCGCCGGATCAAGATGATGAGGCCGATAAGATACCGGAGATTGAGGAACTGCCTGTTACAAAGACAGGTGATCTCTGGATACTCGGTAATCACCGTTTGCTCTGCGGCAATGCCCTAATTCCGGCAAACTATCAAACATTGATGAACGGTGAAACGGCGGATGCGGTCTTTAGTGATCCCCCATACAATGTACCTGTAAACGGCCATGTATGCGGAAATGGCAAAATAAAGCATGACGAATTTGCCATGGCCTGCGGCGAGATGAGCGACGAAGAGTTCGAGGAATTCCTTACAGCCTTTATCGCACTTGTCATCGAGTTCAGCCGCGATGGATCGCTTCATTATATCTGCATGGATTGGCGCGGAATTTATCTCCTGCTGAGTGCAGCAAAGGGGCAATATAAAGAGCTTAAGAATATCTGCATATGGAATAAATCGAACGGCGGCATGGGTTCGCTCTACCGCAGTAAGCACGAGTTTATTCCGGTCTTCAAGAATGGCAGCGCTCCGCACATTAATAACGTCGCTCTGGGCGTTCACGGACGTTATCGCTCGAATATTTGGGATTACCGCGGCGTTAACAGCTTTGACGGTAAGGAGGATCTCAAGCTTCACCCGACGGTTAAACCTTCGGCTCTGGTTGCCGACGCGATCATGGACTGCACGCATCGCGGCGGGCTGGTGCTTGATCCCTTCGGCGGATCGGGCAGCACACTGATTGCTGCGGAAATGACAGGGCGCTGCGCCCGCCTGATGGAGCTGGAGCCTAAATACGTAGATGTCACAATCCGCCGCTGGAAAGACTATACAGGGCTCGAGGCTGTTCACGCCGAAACCGGAAAAACATTCGATGAAATTCAAGCTGAACAAGGAGAATAATCATGAGTAAGAAGAAAAAATGCACAGACGGACGCCGTAAAAATCGTCCACCCGTTGAGCATCAGTTTAAACCGAAACAATCCGGCAACCCTGCGGGACGTCCGCGTAAGAAAAAGTCATCCTTTACAGATGACATCAAGTTTGTCTTCGGGCGCGAGCGCGAAATTACGATCGACGGGGAGCCGCAAAACCGTAATATCCGCCAACTTATTCTCGAACAGATCGGCATCGGCGCGGCGAAAGGTGATCCCAAGATGATCAAGCTCGCTATTCCGTTCCTGAAAATCATGGATGACGCGCCGGAGTTCGAACTGCTGCCCGAGGATCGCAAAGTGA
>CAXGYR010000131.1:0-1936 GCA_964014015.1 uncultured Kiritimatiellaceae bacterium | reverse complement strand
GTCGCCCTCTTTCAGATTCCCCAGCCGCACGCCCTGCGTATTCCGCCCGATCACGCGCAGATCATTCGCACCAATACAGATCATTTGCCCGCCCTCAGAAATTAACATCAACCGATGTTCATCCGTGACGGCATGCGCACTCACCACCACTCCATTTCGATCCGATGTCTGAATGCTAATGATCCCCTTACCGCCTCGGCTCTGCGTACGATACTCATCGAAGCTAGTCCGCTTGCCATAGCCATTCTCTGTAATCGCCATCATGCTCGCACTCGTATCCACAATATCGATGGAGACGACCTCGTCGTCGCCCTCCAGCCGCACCCCGCGAACCCCACGTGAAACACGGCCCACTGCACGCGCACCGCTCTCGTGGAAACGAATCGCTTTGCCGTGGCGCATACTCAACATCACATCGTTATCGCCATCGGTCAGCACCACACCGATCAGCTGATCGTCCTCATCAATTTTAATCGCATTGATGCCCGCCACCCGAACATTTTTATAGGCAGCCAAGACGGTCTTTTTCACCACGCCCTTCTGCGTTGCCATCAGCAAATGATGCTGCACGTCGTCCAGCTCACGCACACAAATAATGGCCGCCAACTTTTCGTCCTGTGTCATCTGTAACACATTCGCCAGTGACCGCCCTCGGCTCTGCCGCGAACCTTCCGGCACGCGATACGCCTTCAGCCAGTACATCCGCCCTGCCTCCGTAAAACAGAGCAGGTAGTCGTGCGTAGACGCCGTGAACACGTGTTCTACAAAATCTTCATCCTTCGTGTTCATCCCAACCACGCCCTTACCACCACGCCGCTGCTGCCGATACGTGTCAGTTGGCACCCGCTTGATGTAGCCCGTGTTGGATAGCGTGATCACACACGGCTCATCCGCAATCAGGTCTTCCAGATCAATCTCTCCCTCATCAATTGAAAGATCGGTCCGTCGTGTCTCGCCATATTTTGCCCGAATCTCGCTCAGGTCTTCTTTCATTACGGCGTAAATTTTTTCTGGGTGTGCCAGCAGATCTTCCAAATACGCCATCAGCTCCTGCAGCTCGGCATATTCTGCCTCGACCTTGCCACGTTCCAGCCCGGTGAGCTGATAAAGACGCATATCCAGAATCGCCTTCGCCTGCGTTTCACTCAACCCAAACGCTGCAATCAAGCGTAGTTGTGCCTCCTCGCGATCCTTAGAATCACGAATGATCCGCACTACTTCATCCATGTTGTCCATGGCAATCAGCAGCCCTTCCAAGATGTGTGCCCGCGCCCGCGCCTTATCCAGATCAAACTGCGTCCGCCGCGTAATCACTTCAAAGCGGTGATCCACAAAACACTGCAACGCCTCTTTCAGATTCATTACGCGCGGCTTACCCTTGTCAATCGCCAACATAATCGCGCCAAAGGTGGACTCCAACTGCGTGAACTTAAACAGGTTATTCAGCAACACATTCGGCACTGCCGAACGCTTCAGCTCCAGCACCAACCGAATACCCTCTTTACCCGACTCGTCGCGGATATCAGAGATCCCTTCCAGCTTTTTGTCGCGTACCAAATGCACCATCTTTTGAATCAGCAACGTCTTATTCAATGCATACGGAATTTCATGGATGATGATGCGCGCCTTACCGCTATCCTCCTCCTCGATCACCGCCTTGCCCCGCATCTTAATCTTGCCACGACCCGTCATGTAGAGATCACGCACCGCATTCAGACCATATACCGTACCGCCCGTCGGGAAGTCCGGCCCTTTCACAAACTCGCAGAGTGCCTCAATCGAAACCTCTGGATCATCAATCAGCGCGATGGTTCCATCGATAATCTCGCTCAAATTGTGCGGTGGAATATTGGTTGCCATACCCACAGCGATACCCGTCGAGCCGTTCACCAGTAAGTTTGGTACCCGTGCTGGCAGAACGGTCGGCTCCATCAGT
>CAXGYR010000130.1:0-2071 GCA_964014015.1 uncultured Kiritimatiellaceae bacterium | reverse complement strand
GCCAACAGCTCCGCCGGATGCGATAACCGCAACGCCCGCGACTCCCCCGCCAACGCAACCATCACCTCTTCCCGCTCCCGATCACACCGACGCAACACTCCATTCACCAGCTTCGCCGCACCCAGCCCATTCGGCTGACACTTCGCCCCCTCCACACACTCGTTGATCGCCGCATACACCTCCACCTCATCCAGAAACAACAGCTGATAAAACCCCACCTGTAACAATGCTCGCGTCAATAAACTCGGCGGCCGCTTCACCCACCGTTGCTCTAGCCACACCATCACCGCCTGCTGCCGTAATACCCCATGCACCAGCGTCATCACAAACGCCCGATCCCGCTTCAACCCCGCCAGCGCCCGCTCCGGAAAATCCCCGCTCTCCAGCCACTCCGCCACAATCTGCGCCGCCGCCAGTCGACTATTCTGTCCTCTACTCAATTCACCACTCCGGGAAACGCCTCCAGCTCCAGCTCCACCCGCTGTTGCTGTTGACCTAGCTCCAGAATCAGCGTTACCCGATCCCCCACGCGCCGCTTATAAATCGCCCGCTCAATATCCCGCAACGAATCAATCCGCATCTCATCAATCTGCACCACGCCCCAACCCGGTTGCAACCCCGCCCGCGCCGCCGGCGTATCGTTCCATACCTGCCCAATCACCACCGGCACCCCGCTACGCAATGCCTCCTGCATCCGCGAGTTCACCACCGAAAACGACATGCCCAACCACGGCCAACTATGCTGCCCCGTCTCAATAATCGAATCCACCACCGCCCGCGTCAGGTTCGAAGGCACCGCAAACGCAATCCCCACCCCCCGCTCCTGATCATCCGTCTTCTTCGCCGTATTAATGCCAATCACCCGCCCCTCCACATCAATCAACGGCCCCCCGCTATTCCCCTCATTAATCGCCGCATCCGTCTGGATAAAATCCTCATACGGCAAAATTTCCACTTCCCGACCCTTCTGGCTCACATGCCCCACCGTCACCGAACTCTGTAAACTAAACGGCGAGCCAATCGCAATCGCCACCTCCCCCACTCGCACCTGATCCGAATCCCCCAACGCCGCCGGCTGTAAATTCAATCCTTCCGACTCAATCCGCAACACCGCCAAATCCGTCGCCTCACAAAAGCCCACCAACCGCACCGGCAGCTTCGTCCCATCATCCAGCACCACCTCTCCCGTGCGTGCCCCCTCAATCACATGCCAGCTCGTAACAATATGCCCCACCGCATCCACAATCACCCCCGAGCCCTGCCCCGCCAACTGCTCCGGAATCCGATACGTCACCCCAAAAAAATCACGTTGCAACCGATAGGCAATCTTCTCCGTCCGAATCACCACCACCGACGGCATCACCCGCTCCACCGCATCCGCAATCGCATCGCTAAACTGCCGCGCTGGATTCGACCGATCTATATCACGCCCCCGCCCGTCCCGTTGCTCTGCCGGACGTATTAGCGCCGAAAACACCGCCATCACCACCATAAAACCAGCAAACCGAACTAACCAACGCTTACCCATCACTCAACCCCTACGCCTCCGGCTCAAACGCCTCACGCTCCAACCCCTCACCCCGCTTCACCAACTTCTCAATCTTCTGCTCCACCTCCGTCAACTTCTTCGAACACTGCTCCACCAGCCCCGATCCCTCCTCAAAATGCGTAATCATCTGCTCCAGACTCAGCTCCCCGCTCTCCATCTGCTCCACCAACTCCTCCAGACGCGCCAACGCCACCTCAAATGAATCCTGCTTACTCGCCATCACATCCTCCTAACTCTTCTTCACACTCTCGCACATCCGAAATCAAAACACCATCTTCCAGCCGCGTTCGAATCACCGCCCCCCGCTCCAGCTCCTTTACCGACCGCACCACCGATCCATCCGAACCCAACGTCAAACTATACCCCCGCCCCAGCACCGCCAGCGGATTCAATAAGGTGAGCTGCCGCTCAACACTACCCAAACGCTCCCGTCGCTGCCGACTTGCTCCCTCGCATCCATGCCGCAACCGCAACCCCGCCTCATCCACCCGCTGCTGCCGCTGTTGCAACGCCCGCTCCAAC
>CAXGYR010000129.1:0-2076 GCA_964014015.1 uncultured Kiritimatiellaceae bacterium | reverse complement strand
CCGCCGATGTAGCGGAAGAGGGGAATTCCGAGTTCGTCGGCAGCGGCATGCGCTGCGGCGAGGGAGACACCAAGCATGGCGTTTGCGCCGAGTTTGGATTTGGTTTCGGTTCCGTCGAGTTCGAGCATGAGGTTGTCGATGCCGACTTGGTCGATGGCGTCCATGCCGAGGATGGCGGGGGCGATGATGTCGTTTACGTTGTCGACGGCTTTTTGACAGCCTTTGCCGAGGTAGCGTTCTTTGTCGCCGTCGCGTAGTTCGAGGGCTTCGTTGACGCCGGTGGAGGCGCCGGAGGGAACAGCGGCGCGGCCGGTGGCGCCGGAGTCGAGGACGATATCGACTTCGAGGGTGGGGTTGCCGCGGGAGTCGAGGATTTCACGTGCGATTACATCGATAATTTCAGACATTTTTTTCTCCTGATAAATTTTGCTGTGTTGCTCTTTGTTTTGTGAAGGCGTGAATATAGGGGTGCGTGGGGTGGGTCGCAAACCAATTATGGTTAGAAGTTGGTGGTTACCAGCGGAGAATGGAGAGCTGGGTGGTGATGGCGTTGATCATCTGTTGGATGGGTACCCAGCGTTCGGCGTATTGTGGCCCCCAGCTGTCGGTGATGCAGAGTTCTTCTCTTTCGAGGTTGTAGCCGATGATCATGCAGATGTGGCCGACGCCGCGGCGGAATTCGAGGGCTTCGATGTCGAGGTTGGGTTCTTCGGGTTCGAGCCCGGAGCGGAGAGCGTGGTTGTGGTTGGCGACGGCTTGGAAGCCGGGGGTGCTCCAGAAGCTCCACATGATGGGGAGGCCGCGGTCGATTTGTTTGGTTATCTCTTCGAGATCGATTTTGCGGTCGAGGTCAACGAGGTCGCGTCCGTAGGCGGAGAGGAGGGGTTGCATGGCTTGTTTGATGAGGCGGGAGTATGTGCCGCCTCCTGGATCGGTGTTGGCGGCGACGGCGATGAGATACATGTCGGCGGGGATTTCGAAGTAGCGTAGATAGCGTTCCCAGGTGGCGGGTGAGCAGTAGCCTTTGGGGCCTTGGGCGATCATGGGGATGTTTTGGATGAGGACGTCGCCATTGGGCTTGCGGTCGACGTTTTGAGCGGCGCGTTGGCGTAGTTGGGTGTAGCCGAGGCTGTCGGTGCGGCCGCCGCGGTTGGCGCGGTCGGTGGGCATGATTTTGAGGGCGGCATATTTGCCTTCCATGAGGGAGACCATGAGGGCGTGGTCGTTCCAGTCCCAACGCCAGACTTTTTCGCGCATGTCGCCGCGGCCGAGGGAGTCGCGTTTGGGTTTGCCGAGGAGGGGTTGGAGCTGGGCGACGAGGGATTCAGCGGTGGCTTCGATTTTGTGTCGGGCGGAGGCGTTGTAGCCTTGGGGGGCGTCGCCTTGGTTGAGGAAGACGAGGGTGAGGCTGTCGACTTTTTCATCACGGCCGTAAAGGGCATAGGCATACAGGGGTTGGGTAAGGATGTTTTGTTCGCCTTCGGGGTAGGCACGGTAGGTTGAGAGGTAGTCGGTTTTGGATTCGAGGGGGATGTCGAGTCGGATGGCGGTGGCGGTGGGATAGTCGTCCCAGAGCCAGTCGTCTTGCCAGAGTTCGATGCCGAAGGTTTGGTTGAGGGTCTGCCAGGGTACTTTGTGGAGGCGGCCTCGTTTGCGACGCTCGAGAAGGTATTCGAGGTGCTCGATATCTTTATCGCAGAAGCGGTCGAAGGGGACGGTGATGGTGGAGCGGTCTTGGCGTTTGAGGACGACTTCGCGGCGGGTGTAGACTTTGACGACTTCGGCTTCGATCTGGCGGCCGGTTTCGCGGTCGGTCCAGAGGCGGGCGTCAGCGATGAGTACGCTGAGCAGGATAAGTGCTGTGATGTAGCGAAACATAGCTTCATTCTATACATAATAGAGAGAATCAAGTAGATAAAGTTGTATGAAATATTTCGATGCGCATTGTCATTTGCAGGATGAGCGGCTGGTTCCGGATTGGGCGGGGGTGTTGGCGCGGGCGCGGCAGGCGGGGGTGGCGGGGATTGCGGTGAAGGGGGCGCGGGAGTCGGATTGGGCTCGGGTGGCGGCGCTGGC
>CAXGYR010000128.1:0-2078 GCA_964014015.1 uncultured Kiritimatiellaceae bacterium | reverse complement strand
CACGCAACAAATCCACATCACCTGCACCCACTAACAACAACAGATCACCCTTCTCTTCAGCATGCACTCCCGAAGCATTAGCGGCTACGTGACTACTAACGAGTATTAGGACAACTAACCATATCTTCATACATCCTCCTTCTTTTTTTTTTCAGAGACCTTACAAGCTAAAATCTGTTCAATTTCCATCACGCGATCACGCAACAAATCCACATCACCTGCACCCACTAACAACAACAGATCACCCTTCTCCACGTATGGAGCAACCTTTTGCCATGCTTCCTCAAGGCTATCCACCTCGTTAACATGCTTAAATCCCTTATCTTTACACACCGATACAAGATCGGCAGAACAACCGCCAATAATCGGCACTTCAGAGGCGGCATATACCGGAGAAACCCATACCTCATCAGCAACTGCCAAAACAGCAGCAAACTCGTTGGCAAAAGCCCTCGTACGAGTATATCGATGCGGTTGAAAAATAACTTTCAATCTTTCAGACTCTAATCCTTTAGCCGCTTCAAATAATGACCCAATTTCAGCCGGATGATGCGCATAATCCGTGATCACCCGAACACCACCACACTCAATCACCGTCTCAAAACGGCGTCTAACCGGGCGGACATTACGCAAGCGTTTCACGCACCTATCCAGTGCCATAAACTCTTGCGCAACCTGCAGTGCCGCCGCAGCATTGCGGATGTTATATTTCCCAGGAAAAGGCACGCATGTAGCCGTTTCATTAATCTCAATCGGACAACAATTTTCCCGTCCCCTGCACAATGCTGCCGAGCGCTTATCATCCGCAAAATAGAAAACCTTTCTCTTCGTCTGTTGGATCAATGTACGAAAACAGTCATCCAGGGCTTGTGATGAACCATGATGCTCCAGATGATCATCATCCACATTGGTGATGATTGTATAATCGGACACAAAATGAACCGCCGTACCATCTGACTCGTCCACCTCCACCACCATCCGCTCTCCATCCTTCGCCAACAGCTCTTCCCCCTGAATCTCTCCCCCAATCACATAACCCGAATCCAATAGTTGCGCCAGAATCGCCGCTGTGCTCGTCTTTCCATGGCTGCCTGCCACCACGATTGTCTGCCGACTCTTCATACATTCAGCCAGCGCAACTCCCCGCTGAATCACAGGAATACCCCGTCCTTTTGCCACCTCTATTTCAGCCGAATTCATATCGACAGCCGTCGAATATATCAATAAGTCACTCCCCTCCACATGTGCCGGATCATGGCCCACCTCAACGGGAATACCCAACCGTTCCAGTGCTTCCGTTTGTCTGCCCAACTGAAGATCACAACCACTCACCTTCAAGCCTCTTGCATACAACAATGCCGCCAGCCCCGCCATACCCATTCCCCCAGCACCCATAAGATGCACAGAACCACCCAAATCCAGCTGCCGTCTCCACTCATTACTACTCATCTCGAGAACCCACCGCCTCTATCAACGCCACCACCTCTTCGGCTGCATTCATCCGACCCATTTTCTTCGAAGCCGCTGCCTGCTTAAACAACCGATCAGGATCAACCATTAATCGCTCGACATAACTGCATAGCCACTCCGCTGTTAACCCCTCTTGCTCAATCACATCTGCCGCTCCCGCATCTTCCAACGCCCGAGCATTCAACATCTGATGATCCCGCACAGCATGAGGATACGGAACCAGTAGCGCGGGTTTTCCAAATGCACACAACTCCGCACAGGTGGATGCCCCCGCCCGACAAATCACCAAATCCGCCTCGAGATACTGAACCTCCATATCCTGCACATACGAAACCACTTCCGCTTCAATACCCGCCTCACGATAAACTGCCTCAATCGGTTCCAACGCCTGCAACCCCGCCACATGCACCACTCGCAACGTTCGATTACCCGCTCTCACCTCCCGTAATCCTTCGGGTATAATCTCATTCAAGCGCTGCGCACCTCGGCTCCCCCCCGTTACAAGAATAGAGAACACCGCCGACGCGCTTCTAGGCTCCTGTTGCGAACCCATAACCATTTCAGCCCGTAAAGGCATACCCGTTTCCACCAATTTCGTATGTTGAATA
>CAXGYR010000127.1:0-2080 GCA_964014015.1 uncultured Kiritimatiellaceae bacterium | reverse complement strand
CTATTATGGCAGCCGGTTTGGTTGCTCAGGTTGCTTCAGCGGTAAGTGCGAATGTTGATTATGTTTCATCATACGTTTTCCGTGGCGCAACTTTGTCTGCAGATCCTGCGCTTCAACCTAGCATTGAAGGTGAAGTTTGTGGTGTTGCAGTAGGTACCTGGGGTTCTTTCAACTCGGACACAAGCACGTTCGACGAAATAGACCTCTATGCATCTGTTGGCCTGCCAAGCTTGATTGAAGGTGTTGACCTGTCAATTGGTTTGACTGAGTACACTTACTCAGGTGCTTTTGCAGGTTTAGAGTCAGATACAGAGATTGCACTGAGTGCATCAACAGAAGCGTACGGTCATGAGTTAGGTGTTACTTACGCGGACTACGTGGATGGTTTTGATGCCACATACGTAGAATTTGGTGTTTCAGGTGGTTACGATTTATCTGAATCCGTTTCTGCTGAATATGGATACACTCTGGGTCACTGGGACGTTGAAGGTGTTGAATCAGGTCTTGCATATCATGCAGTTAGTTTCGGTGTTTCTACAGCACTCAATGACTCTACGTCAATTGGTGCAAGTTTCACCGTTCTTGAAAATGCTGATATTGAAGATTTTGTAGATGAAGATTCAGTTTTCGTTGTTAGCATTGGTGGTTCTTACTAATTGCTTGCTAGCTTAAGCTACGTAATTAGCGCCTCGTTTAACGGGGCGCTTTTTTTGTGCCTGGTTTAGATGGGTGGATGGGGTGATTCGGGAGTGGTTTTAGGTGAGGGCGTGTTCGAGGCGATCGATCAATTCTTCAACCGGTTCGGTGCCGACGGAGAGGCGGATGAGCCAGCGGGAGGCGCCGGCGTCTTCGGCCCAGTCGAGCTCGTGGTAGTGGGCGAGCATGACGAAGGGGCAGCAGAGAGTGTAGGTGGTGCCGAGATTGGGTCCTTTGCAGACGTTGAATTTGTCATAAAAGGGGATGGTGTTCTCTTCGGGAAATTCGAGGGTGAAGGAGAGGACGCCGCCGTAGCTGTCGGCTTGGCGCGCATGGCGGTCGTAGATTTCGTGGTCGGTTAGGCTGGGGTGCCAGACTTGTTCGATGGCGGGGTGTTCTTCGAGAAATGCTGCGATTTGGAGGGCGTTGCGGTTGATGGTTTCGATGCGTTGGGGGAGATCGTGGGCGTTTTCGTGTAGTTGCTGGAGATCGTCGGCAAAGCAGTAGGTTGCTTCTTCGGCTTGTTGGAGGGTGGCTTGCAGCTTGGTGTAGTGGGGGCGGTCGGGGTTGAGGAGGAGGGCGCCACCGAGGGCGTCGCCTTCGCCGGAGAAGTATTTGGTGAGGCTGATGGCGGAGATGTCGGCGAAGGGATGGACGTTGAGGTTAACGCAGGCGGCGAGGGTTTCGTCGAGTACGATGGGAAATGATTGGGTGTCGGCGAGGGTGCGCAGTTGCTCAAGATCGACGCTGGCGAGTAGTGGATTGGAGGGGAATTCGGTGAAGAGGCCGGCGATGGGCTGGGCGGTGGTGTCGGCTTTGAGATGGTTTAGGTCTTGGTGGTCGCCGTAGGGGTAGAAGCGGGTGGGGGTTTTGTTGAGTTTTTCAAGGAGCTTGAGGGTGTCGCCGTAGGGGAAGCCGAACTGGGCGAAGCCGAGGCCGGGATGGAGGGCTTGGATGGAGAACAGGGCGGCGTGGAGGGCGGCCATGCCGCTGGGGAAGAGATAGATGTTGCGGGCGTCGGTTTGGGTGTAGGTGGCGAGTTGCTGGCGAATTTGTTCGGCGGGTAGGTGGGGATCAGAGATGGGGTTTTGGTTGAGAATGGCTTCGGCGTGGCGGGAGGAGAGTCCTGCGCCGAGGAGCTGCCAGCCTTGTTTGGCTAGATCGGCGGCGGTGGCGGGAAAGAGAACGAGGTGGATGGAGTGGGTTTCGACGATATCGATGGAAAGGTCTGGTTGCTGTGTGAGGAGATAGGCGCGGTGGTGGTCGGCGCTGGCTGCGGTGGGAAAAGGGAGTGCTTGTCGGTCGGGATCGGGGTTGAGGCGGTTGGCGAGTTGGTGAACGTAGGGGTGGATTAGGAAGCGGGGGTAGCCGAGCTGGAGGGCGT
>CAXGYR010000126.1:0-2108 GCA_964014015.1 uncultured Kiritimatiellaceae bacterium | reverse complement strand
ATCTGAAAAATCGGGGTGTAATGTGTGATACGGCAGTACGAGCTAGTTGAGCGTGTTAAAGCCTATGATCCCTCTACGGATGAGGATGCTGTTAACCGCGCTTATGTTTTTGCGATGAGGGCGCATGGGTCGCAGATCCGCGCATCTGGTGATCCTTATTTCTCCCACCCGCTGGAGGTAGCGGGAATTCTAACGGATATGCGATTAGATCATGGAACCATAATAACAGCTCTTTTGCATGATACTGTAGAAGATACGAAAGCAACTGTTAGAGACATTGAAAATCTTTTTGGTAAAGAAGTGGGTCGGTTAGTTGATGGAGTCACCAAACTAAACCGTATTGATTTGCAATCCGATAGCGCAAAACAAGCTGAAAATTTTCGGAAGTTAGTGATCGCTATGTCAGAAGACATTCGAGTTTTACTTATAAAACTGGCAGATAGATTGCACAATATGCGGACTCTTGGATATATAAAAGAAGAGGAAAAAAGGAGACGTATAGCCGTTGAAACTATGGATATCTATGCCCCACTAGCTGAACGTATAGGCATTCAAGAATTCAAAGATGAATTAGAGCATCTGGCATTCAGAGAACTTAATCCAGACGCATTTGATACGGTTCTTACTAGATTAGAGTTTCTAATCTCTCAGGGCGGCAACATTATTTCCGAAATTGAGACTGAATTATCGGATACCTGCGCAGCTGCAGGTCTGCAAGTAAGTATAACCGGCAGAAAAAAGACACCGTATTCCGTGTGGCAGAAAATGCAACGTAAGAGTGTTAATGTAGAGCAACTATCGGATATTGTCGCGTTTCGTTTGGTAGTGCCTACCGTGATGGATTGCTATAAAGCGCTAGGAATAATTCACAGTGCATATCCAGTTATACCAGGGCGCTTTAAAGATTTTATAAGTACACCTAAGCCAAATGGTTATCAATCACTGCATACCGGTATTATCGGTCCTAAAAGGCAACGCGTTGAGATCCAAATGCGCACGTTAGAGATGCACGATGTCGCCGAATTGGGCGTGGCGGCGCACTGGAATTACAAGCAAGGAGGGACGGCAACACGTGAGGGACGACAATATAGATGGATGAGGGAGTTACTAGAGATACTAGAGCAGGCATCAAATCCAGAGGAGTTCTTAGAGCATACAAAACTAGAGATGTATCAAGATCAAGTCTTCTCGTTCACTCCTAAAGGAGATTTAATAGCCCTTCCTCGAGGTGCTACCTTGGTTGATTTTGCGTATGCCGTTCACTCAGAGGTTGGCGATGGCTGCGTCGCTGCCAGAATAAATGGCAAATCTCGACCTCTCACCACACAACTTCAAAATGGAGATCAAGTATCCATTGACATTTCTGAGACTGCGAAACCCTCTCCACTATGGGAACAATTTGTAGTCACGGGCAAAGCGAAGGCAGCGATACGAAAATTTGTTAGGAATGAACGCTACGAGCAGTTTTGCGATCTTGGAAAAGCCATTTTGCAAAAACAACTACGTAGAACCGGTGCACGTTACTCCCAAAAGTTGTTGCTTCAAGCAGCTACAGTTTTGAATTTTGAAACAATAGAGGATGTTTTGGCAGCTACAGGTGAGGGAGTGATTTCTTCTAGTGATGTATTACATGCCATTTTACCAGATGGAAATTATATAATTCCGTCAACTAATGATAATGTTGTACCAATTACTAGAAAACGAAAAAATGATACCATCCCGCTTAAAGGATTAATAGCGGGTATGGCATTTCATTATGCCCGGTGTTGTCATCCACTTCCGGGGGAGAGGATAGTGGGTATTGTAACAACAGGAAAAGGCGTGACGGTTCATACGATAGACTGTGAAACCCTTGAGGGCTTTCACTCAATGCCAGAACGTTGGCTTGACGTATCTTGGGATGTAGATGCAGAGCATTCCCATCATATTGGCAGACTTGGGATTGTCTTGGAGAATGAACCCGGAAGTTTAGGTAGTGTAACCTCCACTATTGGAAAAAATCTTGGTAACATTATTAATTTTAAAATTATAAGTAGATCGGTAGATTTTTTTGAGATGCAAATAGACGTGGAAGTAAATCATGTTAAGCATCTTAAAAATATAATAGC
>CAXGYR010000125.1:0-2117 GCA_964014015.1 uncultured Kiritimatiellaceae bacterium | reverse complement strand
ACGGATCGAGTGCCGCCCCACCTTGAGGGTTACATTGATTTTGAGCGATACGGAAACGACCACCTAACGGGGTTTTCTCACGGCTACTACAAAAACCGCTTGTGGGTTTGGTTCTGATGGCTAGCTGGATAAATGGCATTGCCCTAATAGTCGCCGGTCTGTTTTTGACCGGCGGCTTAAACCGATTGGCGCGCCGCAAATGCTACGGCGACACAATCACAAACATCAAAACCGGAGAGGTTGTGCGCTACGGCATGAAGGCCAGCACAAGTTTTCGCAGCAAAAAGCAGAGCGAGAAATAAAATGGATCAGAAGTTTATGAATGAATTAACCCCTGATGATGTAGGGATCCTCTTGGATTTTGTATTGGACTATGGGGGCGAAGGATTGTTGCCTAACATGGACGAAGGCGGCTCCGGCGACATAGCATACGAAGCGGCGTTGCGGCTAAAGGAGGTAACACCGGAGGAAACTAAGCAAAAGATTTTAGCCGCGCTGACTAAGTTATACTACGCATGTGTTAACAATGGTTGGTCGCGCATGGCTGATGCAATTTCAACCGCCGAAGATGTGGCGCGGCAGGAGGTTGACCATGAGCGTTGATCTAAGCAAGCCCGTTGAGCGCGAGGTTGTGACCCAAGAAGAAAAGGCGATCATCTTGTGCGAGTGGTTCAAAGACGGTTATTTCCGATACGAAAAAGAGTTATCCGCTGGGTTCGACCCTAACGAAAACTTTTGGTTTGGTTTTGGATTTGAACACCTGGGCGGGACAAAATATTTTGATCTCAAATTTTACCAGATCGACGGCAAGACTTATTGCCAGTGCTACCGGTGCCATGAAGTAAACGGCGACATGGAGCCAGACACTTCCGAAGGGTGGTTCGTGCTATGAGGGATTTATTCGATCAAGCCGGACACTCGCAAGCCGGAGAACGTCAAACCGATCTGGAAGAACTGATCGCAGAAACCAATCGGGTTGACTGCACCCAATGTGCTGATCGCGGCTATTTCTACGCCGGAGCCCAGCCACCATTTATGAAAGTGGATTGTCACAAATGCAAACAGGAAAGGGAAACGTGATGGCTGGTAAAAAATACATTGTGATGGCTGACATGAGCATTGCCATGAAAGCTGAGTTTAATGAAAGCGACATTCCCGAAGGCGTGAGCGCGTGGGAATACGCACGAGAACACCTTTGCGGCTCGGAGTTTGAGCAAGAGGAAAACGGCGGCGATTTATCGGTCTATGACTTGATAGAAGTGGAGAGCAGTGATGCCTAAACAATATCGAATTATGGAACGATGCGAGAGTTAAGGAGGTAAAAATGATAATTTTTAGGAACTGCCAAACTGTCAATAATAAGTTTGTCGATTTACATGATGGCGACAAGGTATCAGCGTATGGCGGCAACGGGAAACATTACTCTGGGTTGGTCGGAAACCCGACAACAGTAAAGTGGAGGCGCGACGTTATAGAAGACGCAGACCTTGAAAGTAATTATTTCCGTATCAGCAAAGTGAATGGCGTTAGCTTTATGTAGCCAACACAAACTCCGGCGGCTCTGGTCGCCGGAGTATTTTTCCCACCCAATTCTTTTCCAAGCAGAATAAAGCAGAGCGAGGAACTATCGGATGACCGGCAGACAGACACCAAACTCAAGAGACATCTCTTGGTTTGCTGTGAAAGCATGTTGCAAGCACTCCGACCAGCTTATGTTTGGTATTGCCCCAAGCAGAGCGAGGTTTCCGTCAGCAAGGTGCGTCAACAACATAAAAACAAAATCAGCTTCGATCATTCAACGCGCGCCTTATCTGGCAGTCTCTACACTGGCATTGAGTATCCGTATGTGATACCTCCGAGTTACCGATTACCTCATCAGTATCGGTTGGCGGTCTGGCTTCGGTCAGGCCGCCTTTTTCTTGCGACACCTCATAACCGACGGCGGCGTATCCAGCTATATCAACCCAGCTATCGTGGTGCGCGGGTGACTGCTGAAGCCGTGCAATCTTTTGCAAAATGTTCAGCACAGCCACATCGCTATCGCGTAGTTCATCGACACCGGACAAGTATGCGCGCCACAGATCAGCGATAGCTTTTTGATTGGCGCTAGGACTGCC
>CAXGYR010000124.1:0-2139 GCA_964014015.1 uncultured Kiritimatiellaceae bacterium | reverse complement strand
TAGACCGAGCACGTCACCAGAGACAGCCAGGCTAACTTCGCTTTCACCATCACCAGCTGTACCAGGATATGTATACTCACAATATCCGAGGTCAATAGCATAACCAGCAACTTCACCCAAACCGTAACCCAAGTACAGGTCGATTTCAGATACAGCTTCTGCACCTTGGTTAGCGATGTCGATGTTTGCCCATGTTCCAACGGTTACACCCATTACTTCACCTTCAACATAAGGCTGAGCAACAGTTCCGTCATTTACTGTAACACCACGGAATACGTAGGCTGACGCAAAGTCAACACCCGCATCCACAGCTGATGCAACCTGAGCAACCAAACCGGCTGCCATAATAGTAGCAATTACTTTTTTCATTTTTACTCCTTCTACTTGTTTTATTTTTCCAACTCTAGGAGAGGATCACCGCTCACCTAAAGCTCCTCGAGGATGTGTGGAATTTGCCTATAAGACAGAAACCTGTCAATGCTCTTTCCATCAAAATTCAACCCCTTACAATACTCTATATTGATGCATTTTCTTTTCAAGCACCTACCCCTTGTACAATACATCAAACTCTAACATAAAATTTTACAGACTCTCCAGAGAGTGAACCACCCCACATGAGTGCCAACATCACACGACTCGTTATCATCAAATCCTTACTGTCACATGACCCAGACATGCGAGATGACTCTGAATCATACTTCGGTTAAGCATCAAGCATACCATTTCATGTTTTTTGACAATTTAGTGAATAGACCAAAAAACCACGCATAATTAAATACAATTATGGGACAACAAATTGCTATATTTACAAAATTGAATAAAATCAAGCTCCCCAAAACATTGAACTTCCCCGCCCGCTGTGTCATAACCCACACCCATGACGACAAACACCCCTACCGGCCGCCAACGTTTTCTAAACGCCCTTCATTGCGAAGCCAACGACCGTCCCCCCATCTGGATGATGCGACAGGCAGGACGCTCTCTCCCCGAATATCGCGCTCTTAAAGAAGGCAAGCGCTTCACCGATCTCGTCCAAGATCCAGCGACTGCCGCCGAAGTCACCCTTCAACCCATTCGCCGATTTGGATACGACGCCGCCGTCATTTTCTCCGACATCCTCGTGATTGCCGAAGCGATGGGCGTTCCCTACCAACTCATGGAGCAAGGCGGTGTAAAAGTCGACTTCCAGCTAAACTCACCCGCCGATCTGGAACCTCTTGATCCAAGCCAAGCGGCCGAGAAAATCGCCTACACCCCCGCCGCCATCCAGCTCGTCCGCCAAGAAGTAGAGGAAAACTGTGCCATTATCGGATTCGCCGGATCCCCCTGGACACTCGCCTCCTTCATGGTCGAAGGCGGGAGCTCCCACGACAACCTACGCTCCCGCACCCTCATCCACGAAAAGCCCGCGCTCTTCGAAACCCTCCTCGAAAAAATAACGCTTGCTACCATCGACTACCTCCACGCCCAGATCGATGCCGGAGCCGACGCCCTACAACTCTTCGACAGCCAAGGCGGAACCCTCGCCCAAACCGACTACTGGCGTATCAGCGGCCGTTGGATGCAACAGATCATCCAATCCCTCAACAACCGCGTACCCGTCACCGTCTTCGGACGCGGAGTACACGATAACTGGGACGACCTCATCCGCACCGGTGCCAGCGCCCTCAGCATCGACTGGAACATCAACCTGCCCGCGCTCAGCCAAAAACTACCCGACACGCTTGCGATTCAAGGCAACCTCGATCCCGCCCTACTCACCGCCTCCCCCGCCATCGCCGCCGAGCAAACCCGCCAACTGCTCACCTCCATGCAGCACCGCAACGGCTTCATCTTCAACCTCGGACACGGCGTTCCCCCCAACGCCTCCCCAGAAACCATCGCCGCCATCGCCCAGACCGTTCAGCAATTCCATGCCTAACGTCATCGGCATCGATGTCGGCGGTACGCGTAAAGGCTTTCATGCCGTTCGACTCCGCTCCAACCATCAGCTTGATACCTATCAACACACCGATTCCCAAAAAATAGTCGACTGGATCTACCAAGAAGAAGTCGCGGCAGTCGCGATCGACGCCCCCTGCGGCTGGAGCCAGACCGGTGGCTCCCGCGAAGCCGAACGCACCCTGCAAGTCGACGGTA
>CAXGYR010000123.1:0-2154 GCA_964014015.1 uncultured Kiritimatiellaceae bacterium | reverse complement strand
GTTGTGGGCTGATGGCGCCGCGGGTGGGTATTGCGGCGCACATGCAGGCGAATGTTGTGGTGCAGATTTTGCTGGGGGAGGCGTGAGCGGGGCGGTGCTTGAGGTGGCGGTGCCATTGGGGTTTCGCTTGCGGGCAGTGCCGGTTTTGCAGGATAATTTTGTCTATCTGTTGGAGCGGGAGGGGCAGGCGGTTTTGATCGATGCGGGGGCGGCGGAGCCGGTCGTGGAGCGGGTGCGGGCGGAGGGGTTACATCTGTTGCAGGTGCTGATTACGCATGATCATGCGGATCATACGGGGGGGTGCCTGGCGCTGCAGGAGGCGCTGGGGGTTTTGGCGCGGAGTCCGGGCGTGGCGGCGCGGAAGGAGTCGTGGTTGGGAACGGTTTGTGAGGTGCTTTCGACGCCGGGGCATATGGCGGTGCATAAGAGTTTCTGTTTTCCGGAGTTGGGCGTTGTGTTTACGGGGGATGCGTTGATTAATGGTGGGTGTGGTCGAGTGCTGGGGGGGATCGCGGCGGAGCTGTTTGATTCGCTCGGACGATTGGCAAGGCTACCGGCGGAGACGCGGGTGTTGGGGGGGCATGATTATTTGTTGGAGAATCTGCGGTTTGCGGAGTCGGAGGGATTTTGTGTTGAGGCGGTTGAGCGACGTCGATTGCGCTATGCCATTGATCGGGTGGGGGCGTTGTTTGCAACGGTGGCAGAGGAGTTGGAGAGTAATCCGTTTTTGAACTGCTCGTCGGTAACGGAGTTCGAAGCAATACGATTACGGAAGGATGTTTTCTAATTCGTAAAAATGGTCGAGGAGGAGTTTGCCCTGGTGGTCGATGGCGTGGGGGTGGTGCTGTTGTAAGTGGTTGATCTGTTCCTGAGCGGCTTGCGTGTTGCCTTGCTGGCGGTGGTGGAGGGCTAGGCTGATGCGGGCGAAGGCGCCGATGTTGACGCCGTCTGGGAAGTAGGCGGTGGCGTGTTGGTCAATAATATGTTGGAGTTGCCTCTCTTTTTGGTCGCCCTTGAGTTGTTGGGCGTGACGCAGGAGGGCGCAGCCGGTGCGATTGGCGCGGGGATATTTTTGTTGAAGGGTGTTGAGTGATTTTTCTGCTTCGGTGGTGCTCCAGTTTTCGGCGGCTTGGTTGTAGAGTTTTTCGATGGTGTGGAGCTGGGTGCGGCTGTAGCGGTCGGCATCGGCGAGGATGCGTTGAAAGGCGCGGGTGGGTTCCATGCGGGCTTGGCGCTGGATTTCTTGTGCTTCGAGCAGGGGGTTGAGTTGCTGTTCAAGTTGTTGGATTCGCTGTTCGAGGGCGGCGATGGTTGGGGCTTGCTCGGGGTGGGCGTGGAGCTGGGCGGTGAATCCGAAGAAGAGCGCGGTGAGAATGGTTTGATGGGCGTTCATGAGGTGGCTTTTTCGCGGGAGCGGGGAACGAGTTTGAGAAATATGGGGGCACCTTCGAGACCGAAGGCTTCGCGGAGTTGGTTTTTGAGGTAGGCGACCCAGTTGGCGCGGGTGAGGTCGGGGTTGTTAACGAAGAGGCGAAAATAGATGGGGTTGGTGCCGGATTGGGTGGCGTAGTAGATTTTGAGGCGGCGACCTTTTACCATAGGTGGGGGCAGTTTTTCGACGGCTTGCTGGATGACGCGGTTGAGGACGCCGGTGGTTATTTCGGTTCGGGTTTGGGCGGCGACATAGTCGATGGCTTCGATGGTGCGTTTCATGTTGTAGCCGCTTTTGGCGGAGACGAAGAGGACGGGGGCGAAGGTGAGGAACGGAAGCGCTTCGCGCAGAGCGGGGAGGTAGCGGGTTTGGGTTACTTCTTGGTCGGCTTCTTCGGCGAGGTCCCATTTGTTGATGAGCAGGAGGCAGCCGCGTTCGGCTTCGATGATTTTGGCGGCAATTTTTTTGTCGCGGGAGGTGGGACCGGTTTCGGCATCGAGCATGAGGACGACGACGTCGGCGCGTTCGATGCTTTTTTCGGTGCGAAGATTGCTGAACCAGTCGACGGCGCCGCGGCTGCGGGTCTCTTTTTGGACGCCGGCGGTGTCGATGAGCTGATAGTGGCGGGCGGAGGGGCCGGTGCCGATGGTGAAGGGGATTTCGATGCTGTCTCGGGTGGTGCCGGGGATGTTGGAGACGATGACGCGGTCGTGGCGGAGGAG
>CAXGYR010000122.1:0-2168 GCA_964014015.1 uncultured Kiritimatiellaceae bacterium | reverse complement strand
AGGAGGTGTAGAGGCGGCATCGCGCGCCGGAACCCAGCCGGCGAGTAGGGAGACCACAATGCCCATGGCGCCGGCAAGAGCCGCTTCCTGTGCATTCCAGCGTGCGGCGGTGGCGGTAGTGTTCATGTAGAGTGCGTTGACGGTTCGGGCGATGGCCTGAACACTTCCCTGTGCCAGCAGCCAGCCGACAAGCAGGCCCAATGCACTTCCGACTGTTCCGAGCGTGACGGACTCAATCAGCCAGACGCTTTGAATCCATTGTGGGGTGCAGCCGAGCGCCCGCAAGGTTCCGATTTCACTACGCCGTCTGACTACAGCGGCTTCAAGCGCCTGTAGAATGAGATAGAGCCCGACGATTAATGATAGACCAGAGAGAATGGTGAGGTTCATGCGGAAGGCGGCGGTCATGTCTTGCGTCGCCTGTCGCTGTTCATCGCTACGCATCCAGACCCATTTTTCGGTATCGAGTTGATCAAGTCGTTTCAGAACATCGGCGAGAATCTGATCGCTCTTTTCGCCCTCGGGAATGAATAGATCTACACGATCGATGGTATCTCTTCGGTCTGTAAAGTATTGTACGGCAGGAAGATCCATAAGAAACACGGCTTCTTCTTTGCCGGCATCCAGCTCGCCGGGTACGAGGATAGCGGCAACGTTTAGTGCCCGGACTTGGTCGCCGATGATAACCTCGAACGGATCGCCCGTTTTGGTTTTCAACAGGTCAGCTGCCGCTTGGGTAAGGTAGACCTGATCCAATGCTCCAAGTTGAATATCGGCTTGGTCTTCGGTTTGGAGGGTGATGACGCCGCTCGACGCACGGGCATTGGAAAGGTTGCGTAGCGCCATGAGGTCAAGTCCGACAAGGGTGATCTGTTTCGCATCAAAATCGTCGTCAGCCAACCCGCTGCCGGGGAGGGCGGCGGTGGCTTCAATGACGGGCAGCATGACAACCGGAAGCTTGCCAAGCGAGCGGCGCAACTCAGGCAGTTGTGCAACCGGCAGTGAGCCGGAGGGAGTGGAAACGATTAGGTCGCCGCCGCCGCTGAGAGACTGCGTGAAGAGCTGGAAGCCGGATACGGCAGCGCGGTTGGCGAGGCGTACCGAATAGAGCACCGCAACGCCAAGGGCGATGATGGCAATCAGCGCGAGGGTGGTGGTAGGTGAGCGGCGAGCGTGCCGCAAGGTGAATAGGCGTAGATAGGTGAGCTTCATCGGTTCCGCCCTTTACACTAATTTGCCGTCGTGAAGGTTGAGTGTGCGGTCGCAAGCAGCGGCAGCTTCAGAACTGTGTGTGACCAAAAATAGCGCAATTTGATGCCTTTCGGTCAATTTTTTGAGCAAATCGAGTGTTTTTTGACCACTTTTTGAATCTAGGCTTCCGGTGGGTTCGTCGGCTAAAATAAGCTTGGGGCGGTGGGCAAGTGCGCGAGCAATCGCGATTCGTTGCGATTCGCCGCCGCTCAACGTATCGGGGTGGGCGTCGGCATGTGAGGTGAGCTCAACGGCTTCGAGTAGTTCACTCACCCGCTTTTTTCTCTCTTGAGTAGAAACGCCAGCGATCTGGAGCGTCAGCTCGATGTTTTCCGCTGCGGTCAGGGTGGGAAGAAGGTGAAAGAACTGAAAAATGGTACTGATGTGGTGGCGGCGAATGTGCGTTAGCGTTGAGGCCGAAGCTTGCGTTAAATCGTTGGAGGCTAGCAAAATCTGTCCGCTGTCGGGGTTGTCGATTCCGGAGAGAAGGTTGAGCAGTGTGCTTTTTCCTGAGCCGGAGGGTCCCATGAGAGCCACACGTTCACCGGGCTGCATGCTGAAGCTCACGTTTTTGAGCACAGCCTGTTTGCCATACGTCTTGCTCACACCCGCTACTTCTAAAAGAGGTCTTTGCTGATCTTCTGTTGCCATAGTATGTACTCCCGCGCATGTCCGTTCAGCGGGGCTTGAACCTTACATGGGAAGCCCGTGCAGTTGGGAGTTTTGGCTGGGTCGGCAATAAGAAAAAAAACGAATTGGGTTGAAGCGCGATACGTAGCTTCTTAGTTTCGACGACGGATGCTTAGCTCAGTCGGTAGAGCAGCTGACTCTTAATCAGCGGGTCGAGGGTTCGAGCCCCTCAGCATCTACCAATTTATCGAATGAAGCTAATTGAATACAATCCAGGAGTTGTGGAT
>CAXGYR010000121.1:0-2253 GCA_964014015.1 uncultured Kiritimatiellaceae bacterium | reverse complement strand
ACCCCCCTCACCGTCCGCTCCCATCCTCCAACAGACCTTTGGAACTCTCCCCATCTCGGCGCTACTGATTTTCAGCACTTCAACCGGCAAAAAAAGAAGCCCCACTCCAAACAGAACCGCCCCTACCATCCACCGCCATGCCGGAACCGCTGCACCCATCAGTTACTCCTCGCCTGCAAACCAGTCGCTAACGAAACCGAGCGCACCCCCGCCGCTTGCACCACCCCCCAAATATCTACCAACTGACCGTGACTCACACGCCGATCCGCCTCGATCACCAACACCAGCAACGGCTCCTGCTTCACCCGATCCCTCAACGTACGCTCCAATCGGTCTAACTCGATCGCCTCATCATCAAAATAGATTTGACCTTCCCGCGTAACGGACAGCAACGCACTGCCCTGAACAACTCCGTCAACAAACACCGCCTCGGGCAACTCGATCTGGATGCCCGGCTTCAATACTGCCGGTGAAGCCAACAAAAAAAATCCCACCAGTAAAAAAGCTGTATCTAGCACTACCATCAACGAAACCGATCCACCCCGAAACCGCCGCCGCGGTCGAAGCACCCGAAATCGAATCCGCTCTCTACTCAGCTCCTGTAACTCAACCATTGGACTCACCACGTTCCATCCACTCTTCGTCCAGAAAGCGGCACAACTCATTCACCGCATACTCCATATTACTCGTAATGCGTTCCACTCGACCCAATAGAAAATGGTATCCCGCCAGCACCGGAAGCGTAAACGAAATCGCCACTACACTACTCAACAGTGCTTTCCACATTCCACTCGAAAGATCACCCACCTGTGTCAAAGGCGCCTGAGCCTCCATCAACATAAAAAGCTCCAACAACCCAACCAGAGTGCCCAGCAGACCCAACAGCGGCAACAGCTGCGCCAGCACATACAACCCGCTCAAATTTTTCTCTAGCCGCGGAATCTCCTCCAACCCCGCTTTAATTAACATACTCCGACGCTGCTCCTCTTCGCCATCCGCATGCAGCAGGCCCGTGCGGACCAAATGGGCTACCGGTCCCGGCGTCTCATTGCATATCGTCACAGCCTCTGCCCGGTTTCCCCTGTTCATCAATGTAAAAATACCGCTAAGAAAATCCTCCTGCTTAATCTGCGCACGATGCAAATGAAACCACCGTTCCAAAAAAAGACCCAGCGCCGCAAATCCGCATAACCAAATCGGCACCAATATCCAACCACCACTACCCATCAACTCCAACATCACTCCACCTCCTTCAACAACGAATTCTCTACCGGCCTTTTTTTCAACGCTGCCGCCCGCTTACGCGCCTCTTCCGATGCCGACACTTCTGCCTCCACCATCCGCTCATACACCGCCAACGCTCCCGAAAAATTCTCCAACCGCGCTTGCAATGCCGCCGCCGCAAAGCCTGCACGCGTAAACCAAATCTCATTCTCTGGATGACTCAGGCCCTCCTCGCTCAAATAGCCATATACCGCCTTCATGTATGCATCAAACGCCTCATCCGGTCGCCCCAACTTCTCCGCACTCCGCCCCAATTTATACAATGTCTGCAACCGTAAAACCTCATCCAAATCCACGCGATCTAACAGTGCCTGATAGCCACTAAACGCCACCTCAAACCGCTCCGGCTGATTCGCACCCAACGCAAACTGGCAATCCGCCACCCGCCCTTCCGCCGCGTAAACCAGCTTATGTTGCGGGAAATTCTTCAACACTTCCTCAAACGCCAAAATAGCTCGCGCATGTTCTCCTAACTCCGTTAATGCATCCCCCTGCGAAAACCGCGTCTGCGCCAACAACGAACTATCCGGATAGACCCTAACCAACTCACTAAAATGCGCGATCGCGCCCGTGAACCGCTGCTCCCGTATCGCCGCCTGTCCTGCCTGAAAAAGCGCCTTTTCCGCCAACTCATGCTGCCCAAACAAACGATAGACCCGAAGAAACCCCTCCTCCGCCTCCGCATATGAACCACTGTTATACGCCTGCTCCCCCAGCCAAAACATAACCTCCGGTGTCCATGCTGAATCCGTATGCTTTTCTATATATGCCCGGCACAACGCCAATGCCTGCTCCACCTCACCCAGCATATATAAGGAGAACGCCCGCATATATTCTGCCTGTAATGCCGACGGACTCTCCAGCTCAACCAACTCCCGAAACACCTGCTCAGCTTCCTCATATTGCTGTAACTCGTAGAGTAACAATCCCCGCTGCAACCGACTCAATGCAACCACCTCTGCATCAGCC
>CAXGYR010000120.1:0-2297 GCA_964014015.1 uncultured Kiritimatiellaceae bacterium | reverse complement strand
AAGCCGAACGCCCCCTGCAAGTCGACGGTAACCATATCCCCTGCTTCTGCACCCCGACGCGCGAACGCGCCCTCACCAGCAGTTTTTACCAATGGGTCTTTAATGGCGAAGCCCTATACCAAGCCTGCCGAAAAGCCCGCCTCGCCCCCTTAGAAACCTATCCCCACGGCATCGCCACCCTTCTCCTCGGTTCAAATCCAAGCGGCACCAAAATAGAACAGCGCCAACAAGCACTCCATCACGCCCACATCTCCACCGCATCTCTCACCTCACCCGACCTGCTTGACGCCGCCCTCTGCGCCCTCACCGCCCACGCCTCCCTCTCCTCTGAAACCCAATCTTTCGGCAATTCCGAAGAAGGCTACCTCGTACTTCCTACAAAAAAATATTTTGCTCAACGCTTTGAATGAGTACAAACACCCTATGCAACGCGTAGCCATCATTGGAGGAGGCATTACCGGACTCAGTGCCGCCTGGCACCTCCACCAACACCAAATCCCCTTCACGCTCTACGAAGCCAGCGATCGCATCGGCGGCGCCATCCGCACCCATCACGAAGCCGAATGCCTCATCGAAGCCGGCCCCAACTCCCTAAGCGGACCCAACCCCCAGCTCGATCAACTTATCCATCAGCTGGATCTTACGTCCGACCTATGCCCCGCCAACGCCGCCGCCAGCAACCGCTTCATCGTCCGCAACGGAACGCCCCATCCCCTGCCCCGCACGCCACTGCAATTTCTACAAACCCCCCTCTTCTCTACCGCCGCCAAATGGCGACTCTTGCAAGAACCCTTCATCCGCACCCAATCTCCCCCCGAAGAAACCCTTGCCGACTTCGCCCAACGCCGCCTAGGGCGCGAACCGCTCGACTACGCCCTTGCTCCCTTCGTCGGCGGCATCTATGCCGGCGACCCCCACGCCCTCTCCGCAGCCGCCGCCTTTCCCGCTCTCATCGAAATGGAAGCGCAGCACGGCTCCCTCATCAAAGCCATGCTCCGCCGCGCCAAGCAGCAACGCAAATCCGGCAAGCCCCGCCAACCCCGCACCATCTACACATTTAAAAACGGCATGCAAACTCTCACCGACCGCCTCGCCGAGTCATTCCACCCCCACATCCAACTCAACCAGCCTGTTCATCAGATACAACCAACCGCCCAGCAGCAATGGAGCCTCCAAGGCAAAGAGTACTCCGACGTCATCCTCACCCTCCCCGCCCATACCCAGCCCCAGCTCGACACCCCCTTCGACCTCAACGTTCTACACGGCATCCGCCACCCAGCCGTCACCAGCCTCACCCTCCTCTATAAAAAAGAGCAGCTCACCCACCCCCTCGACGGCTTCGGCATGCTCGTTCCCCCCTGCGAAAACCGCTTTATTCTCGGCGTTCTATTTCCCAGCTCCATCTTCCCCGACCGCGCACCGCCGCATCATGCGTTGCTTACCGTCTTCGTCGGCGGCGACCGCCACCCCGAGCGCGCCCTCCTCCCCCTCGACGAACTCCTTCCATCCGTCGAAAACGATCTACAGCACCTCCTCGGGCTCACCGGCTCCCCCCATCACACCTCCCTCCACCGCTGGCCCAACGCCATTCCCCAATACACCCACGACATCCCCGCCATCCACCAACAGCTCACTCAAATCGAAACCGACCACCCCGGCATTCACTTTGCCGGAACCTACCGAGATGGCATCTCAATCCCCAATGCCCTCACCTCTGGAGAAAACATCGCCCAGCAAATCATGCAATCCCCCCGAAAGGAATGCGGCACCACTTCGACATAGAAAGCAGGAGAAACATTATGAAACGCGGATACCTACTCATGAACACCGGCTCACCCGACTCACCCGAAGTCGCCGACGTAAAACGCTACCTAGGTCAATTTCTCATGGATCCCTACGTCATCGATCTTCCCTGGCCCGCCCGCGCCCTTCTCGTCCACGGCATCATCCTCAACACGCGTCCCAAAAAATCGGCTGAAGCCTACGCCTCTATCTGGACCGAACAAGGCTCCCCCCTCATCCACCACTGCAAAGAACTCACCCACGCCCTCGACCCCCGCTTTGACGAGCCCGTCGAGCTCGCCATGGCCTACGGAAATCCCTCGCTTCCCAACGCCCTCGACAACCTACTCAACGCCGGCGTCGAAGAGATCTGCCTACTCCCCCTCTTTCCCCAATACGCCATGGCCACCGTCGGCTCCTGTATCGGCTGGCTCCAAAAACTCCTCAAGCAACGTGGCAGCAACGTCACCGTCCGCATGGCACCCCCCTACCACCCCCACCCCACCTACATCGAA
>CAXGYR010000119.1:0-2309 GCA_964014015.1 uncultured Kiritimatiellaceae bacterium | reverse complement strand
GGCGGGTTGGTTGGGGGGGAGGGGTAGGGTGAAGTAGCCGGGACTGAAGAGGTCGGTGGTGCCGTCGGTTTGGCGTTGTTGGTCGATGGGGTGTGGGTGTTGGTAGTACCATTCGGGGTCGATTTGGAAGGTGCTGGTGGGGAGGGTGAGGTGTAGTTGGCGGTTGGGGTGGGGGGTGAAGGTTAGGCCGTTGGGGCGGGGTTGGATGGCGTTGGGGAAGTGGGTTTCGGGGCCGGTGTAGGCTTGGGTGGTGGCGTGGTTGGGACGGTCTTCGAGGTCGGGGCGTAGGATGAGGGTGATGGGTTGGTCGGGGGGGAGTTCTTCGGGGTGTTGGGTGGGCGTTCGGCGTTCGAGGCGGAGTTCGATGGCGTTTTCGGTGGGGTGCATGCGTAGGGTTATGGTGAGGGGGAGGGTGTAGCCTTGGCCGATGGGGGCGTTGAAGTGCCAGTAGATGGTGTGGGGGTTGGGGAGGGTGCCGAAGTGGGTTTGGCAGGCGTGGGTTAGTTCGGTGGAGAAGCCTTGGCGTTGAATCCATATGCGGCAGCGGGTGAGGAGGGTGTGGCGGTCGACGGGGAGGGTGGGGTGTAGGTTGGCTTGGAGTAGGGCGTCGTATTTGCTGTGGAGGGCGCCCCAGGCGCTGCGTACTTGGGCGAGGGTGCCGCGTTGGTTGGTGCAGATGGCTAGGCGTTGGTCGGGTTGGTTGGGATGGGTGCGGAAGAGGGTTTGGATGTGGGGTTGGTTGGTGTGAGATAGCTGGAGGAGGGGGGTGGTGGTGCGTTGGGTGTGGTCGGGATGAAAGAGGGTGAGGTGGAGGTTGAGGTGTTGATGGGCGGGTTGGGTTTGGAGGGGGGGAATGATGAGGGCGTGGCTGCCGGTGTGGAGGGGAAATGATTTTTCGTGTTTGCGGGTGATGGTTTGGTCGTGAATTTCGCAGATGAAGGGGTGGGGTGCTTGGATGAGGAGGGCGTGTGCGGGGGGGATCATGACAGTTCGGTGTTGGTCGTGGGGTGCGTTCCATTGGACGAGGCGGGCGGGTTGGGTGAGGGTGTTGGCGTAGGCGAGGGGGTCTTGGCGGAAGGCTTCGAGGTTGAGTTGGGGGGGGATGTTTAGGCCTTCGGCGAGTTGGGAGAGGTGGGCGGTGAGGCGTTGGTTTTCGGCGTGAAGGGAGCCGGTGTAGGGGGTTTGTAGGCGTTGTTCGAGTTGGGTGCGCCAGGTGGGGGTGTCGGTTTGGCAGCGTATTTCGCCGGGTTGGAGGGGGGTGCCGGGGTCGGTTTCGGCGAGGAGGTTGATGTGTAGTTTTTTGAAGCGGTGGGGGATGAGGTTGGGGTGTTCGAGATCGAGGTTGGCGAGGATGAGTAGGCGGTGTTTTTGGGAGGTGTCTTGGCGGAGGATGGCGATGATGTTGCCATCACTTTGTGTGACGATGCGGAGGGTGGCGTGGGGGTGGAAGGCGGGGTGGATTTCGAGGAGGGCGTGTAGGCGGCGGATCCAGTCGACTTGGTTGGGGGTGCTGCCCCAGTTTAGGCTGTGGGCGTTGTGTACGTTTATTTGTTGGGTGGCGTACCATTCGAGTCCGTTGGAGAAGCCGAAGGCGCCGTTGAGGGAGGTGAGGGCGCAGAGGGCGGTGCGGAGGCGGGCGAAGGTGGGGGAGGTGGCGGCGAGGCGGGCGTTGTCGTGGGTTTCGGCGAAGTGGATGAGGTTGCCTTTGGTGCTGGCGGTGTGGAGGCTGGGGGGGAGGTAGTGTTCGAGTTGTTGGCGGTCGTAGTTTTGGAAGATTTCGGAGTAGGCCCAGTTCATGCCGGCGGTGTCGAGTAGTTGTTCGGTGATGGCGGGGTCGCCGCCGAGGCCTTCGAGCATGAAGATGGTTTGGGGGTATTGGAGGCGGACTTTGGCGATGATGTATTCCCAGGCGGGGATGGGAATTTTATAGCCGGCGTCGCAGCGGAAGCCGTCGACGCCGCGTTTGCTCCAGAAGAGAAATACGTCGGCCATGTATTGCCAGAGGTCGCGGTTGGTGTAGTCGAGTTTGGAGAGGTCTTCCCAGAGGATGCCCCAGGCGCCGGGTGATTTGAAGGTGTCGTCGGTGGGGTTGCGGGCGAACCATTCGGGGTGGTGGTTTTGGAGGTGGGAGGCCCAGCCGGTGTGGTTGATGGGCATGTCGAGGTAGAGGCGGGCGTTGCGGCGGTGAATGGCATCGACGAGTTCTTGGAATTGGTCGAGGGGGGTGGTGGCGCGGTCGAATTGGGCGAGGGCGGGGTCGATTGCCATGAGGTCGAGGGCGGCGAAGGGGCTGCCGTAGCGGCCCATGC
>CAXGYR010000118.1:0-2331 GCA_964014015.1 uncultured Kiritimatiellaceae bacterium | reverse complement strand
ATGGAGCGGGGCTGCATATCAAGACGGCCGGAACCACTTGGTTGGAAGAGGTGATTGGGTTGGCGGAAGCGGGGGGTGCGGGTCTTGATTTCGTGAAGCAGCTGTATGGGGATGCACTCGGGAGGCTGGAGGAGCTGACGGCGCCGTATGCGACCGTGCTCGATATTGACTTTAGTCAGTTGCCAACGGGTGATGAGGCGGAGCACTGGAGCAGTGAGCAGTTGGTTTCGATGGTGGATCATGATCCATGCAATCCAGCGTTTAATGCTAGCTTGCGGCAGCTGTTTCACGTTGCGTTTAAATTGGCTGCGCAGCGGGAGAAACAGTATCTGGAGTTGCTGATGACAAATGCACACGTTGTGAATCAGCGCGTATATAATAATTTATATACGAAGCATATTCTCGAGGTTTTTCCGAAAACAGCAGCATAGCGTAGTAAGCATTTTGCTGCCATGTGCGGTGAACCAAGGTTCTGCATCCACCCCGAGAAATAAAAAAACCGACCGGTTGGTCGGCTTTTAAATTGGTAGCGGGGGTTGGATTTGAACCAACGACCTTCAGGTTATGAGCCTGACGAGCTACCGGGCTGCTCTACCCCGCATGTCCTTAGTGGGCGGTAATAGTACGTTTTGATTGGCTAATTGCAACTGATTTCTTTGCTTTAATTTGTGTTAGGTGAATTGTTTCTAAGGTTCATTTCGAAATAAAGACTGAATTAGCCAGTTTTAGCTGTTTTTTATTCGGTTTTGGCATGAAAATTGATGAAATCGTTGTTTTTTGTAAAAAATGGGATGTTTTGGGGTTTTTGCTAAAAAAGCGAAAAAAGTATCTTGCGGGGGCGTTAGCCACACTATATGTTGTGCTATAACGAGCGAGACCGCCAATATGTAGTGTGCTGTTATGCTCAGGTTGTTAACAGCGTTTTTCACAAGAAAATTGTTTCGTTAGCGGGGTTTTTTGGGCTTTTAGAAAGGTTATTAACAGGTATGGCTGAGTTGTTAGTAGAGAAAAGAAACGGTGCGAGAGCGCCGATGGATCTGGAGAAGATTCATAAAGTGGTAATGTGGGCCGCTGAGGGACTGGAAAATGTATCGCCGTCGCAGGTGGAGATGCGATCGCAGTTGCAGATGTTTGATGGGATTCGTACAGAAGATATTCATGAGACGATTATTAAGGCGGCGGCGGATTTGATTTCGGAAGAGACGCCGGATTATCAGTATTTGGCGGCGCGGTTAGCGATATTTCATCTTCGCAAAAAGGCGTATGGACAGTTTGAGCCGCCGCGGTTGTATGACCATGTGAAGTTTATGGTGGGGGAAAAGCGGTATGATGCGGCACTGATGACGGATTATACGGAGGCAGATTTTGATGCGATGGATGCGTTTATTGATCATGGTCGTGACCTGACGTTTTCCTATGCGGCGGTGAAGCAGTTGCAGGGAAAATATTTGGTGCAGGATCGGGTGGCGGGTCGCATCTATGAGAGCGCGCAGTTTCTGTATGTGTTGGTGGCGGCTTGTCTGTTTGCACACTATCCGGCTGATACGCGGATGGAGTACATCGAACGGTTTTATCATGCGGTATCGACGTTTAAAATTTCGCTGCCGACACCGATTATGTCGGGGATTCGGACGCCAACCCGGCAGTTTTCATCGTGTGTATTGATTGAGTGCGGAGACAGCCTTAATTCGGTTAATGCGACGGCGAGTGCGATTATTAAGTATGTGAGCCAGCGGGCGGGTATTGGCATTAATGCGGGTCGCTTGCGGGCGTTGGGTAGTCCGATTCGCAACGGCGAGGCGTTCCATACGGGTTGTATTCCGTTCTTCAAACATTTCCAGACGGCAGTGAAAAGCTGTTCGCAAGGCGGTGTGCGGGGAGGGGCGGCGACGCTTTACTATCCGTTGTGGCATTTGGAAGTTGAAGACCTGATGGTGTTGAAGAACAACAAGGGGGTGGAAGAGAACCGGGTGCGGCATTTGGATTATGGGGTGCAGTTCAACAAGCTGATGTATCAGCGGATGATGAAGAACGAGAAGATTACCCTGTTCAGTCCGTCGGATGTGCCGGGGTTGTATGAGGCGTTTTTTGCGGATCAGGTTGAGTTCGAGCGGCTGTATCTGTTGTACGAGAACGACCCGACGATTCGTAAGAAACAGCTGGATGCGTTGGAGCTGTTCACGTTGTTTGCGCAGGAGCGCGCGAGCACGGGGCGGATCTATCTGCAGAACGTAGACCACTGCAATACACATAGTCCGTTTGATCCGAGTGTAGCACCGGTGCGGCAGAGTAATCTCTGTCTAGAGATTGCGTTGCCGACGAAGCCGCTGG
>CAXGYR010000117.1:0-2422 GCA_964014015.1 uncultured Kiritimatiellaceae bacterium | reverse complement strand
GGATTCGTTGACGGAGGGGGCGAGCATTTGGAGGTCGACTTCGGCGGTTTCGGCGATGAAGTTGGCGAGCTTGTCGGTGTTGGCCATTTCGCCGGAGAGGAGGGCGGCCATGAATTCGCCGGGGTAGTGGGCTTTTAGCCAGGCGGTTTGGTAGGTGATGAGTCCGTAGGCGGTGGAGTGGGATTTATTGAAGCCGTATTGGGCAAACTTTTCGATGTTGTCGAAGATGGTGCCGGCGAGTTTGGCTTCGATCTGGTTGGTCTCTTTGCAGCCGGTTATAAATTTTTCGCGCTGGGCGGCCATTACTTCGGCTTTCTTTTTGCCCATGGCGCGGCGGAGGATGTCGCCTTGTCCGAGGGTGAAGCCGGCGAGGGATTGGGCGGCCTGCTGAATCTGTTCTTGGTAGACGATGATGCCGTAGGTTTCGTTGAGGATGGGTTCGAGCAGGGGGTGGTCGTATTGTACGTCTTCGGTGCCGTGTTTGCGGCGGGTGAAGCTTTCGATGAACTGCATGGGGCCGGGGCGGTAGAGGGCGAGGATGGCGATGACGTCTTGTATGCAGTCGGGGGTGACTTGGCGGAGGGTGTCGCGCATGCCGGCGGATTCGAGCTGGAAGATGCCGATGGTGTCGCCGCGGGCGAGGAGCTCGTAGACTTTGGGGTCGTCGAGGGGCAGTTTTTCGGGGTCAATTTCGATTCCGTGGTTGCGTTTGATGAGGGCGCAGGCTTCGTAGATGACGGTGAGGTTTTTGAGACCGAGGAAGTCCATTTTAAGGAGGCCGATGGCTTCGGTGGGGTCTTTTTCGAACTGGACGACGGTGAGTTTTTCTTTGGGTTCGCGGGTGAGAGGGATGATGTCGATGAGCGGTTTTTCGCCGATGACGACGCCGGCGGCGTGCATGCCGGTGTGGCGGGGAAGGCCTTCGAGGAGGCGGGCGTGTTTCATGATGCGACGGGCGTCGGGCTCGGCGTCGGTGGCGGCTTTGAATTCGGGGCTTTCGGTGAGGGCCTTTTCGAGGGTCATGCCGGGGGTTTCGGGGATCATTTTGGCGAGGCGGTCGCAGTAGGGGAGTTCGATTTCGAGAACGCGGCCGAGGTCGCGCATGAGGGTTTTGGCGCCGAGGGAGCCGAAGGTGATGATTTGGGCTACGCAATCTTCGCCGTATTTTTCGCGGACGTAGCGGATGACGTCTTGGCGGCGGGTGGGGCAGAAGTCGATATCGAAGTCGGGGGGGGAGACGCGGTCGGGGTTGAGGAAGCGTTCGAAGATGAGGCTGTAGGCGAGGGGGTCGACGGTGGTGATCTGGAGGGAGTAGGCGAGGAGGGAGCCGGCGCCGGAGCCGCGGCCGGGGCCGACGGGTATGCCGGCATTGCGGGCGTATTGGATGAAGTCGGCGACGACGAGGAAGTAGTTAATGTAGTTGGTTTTTTCGATGACGCTGACTTCGTAGTAGAAGCGTTCGTTGATTTCGCGTTCGCGGTCGTCTTTGGGTTGGTCGAGGTCGTCGATTTGGTAGAGGGTTTTGAGACCTTCTTTGCCGAGGTGGATAAGGTAGTCGAGGCCGCGGGTGAAGCCGTCGGGGAGGGGGAACTGGGGGAAGTGGAGGTCTTCGGCTTTTTCGGGGAAGAAGAATTCGACGTTGCAGCGCTTGGCGATTTCGATGGTGTTGGCGATGGCTTGGGGTTGGTCGGGGAAGAGGGCTTCCATTTCGGCGGGGCTTTTGAGGTAGAATTGGTCGCCGGGGTAGCGGTAGCGGCTGGGGTCGGCGACGAGGTAGTTGCGTTGGAGGCAGGTGAGAATGTCGTGGGCTTCGGCGTGTTCTTGGTTGATGTAGTGGACATCGTTGGTGGCGACGAGGGGGAGGCCGGTTTTTTCGGCCAGTTGGATGAGGTTTCGATTGGCGGTTTTTTGGTCGCCTTCGCCGTGGTCGGTGAGTTCGAGGTAGAAGTTGTTGGGGCCGAGAATGTCGGCGTATTCGAGGGCGAGGGTTTCGGCTTTTTCGAGGTCGCCGTGTAGGCAGGCTTCGTTAACTTCGCCGCGGAGGTTGCCGGAGAGTGCGATGAGGCCTTCGGCGTGTTGGCGGAGCATGGGTTTGTCGATGCGGGGTTTGTGCCACATGCCTTCGAGGTGGGCGCGGGAGACGAGTTTGACGAGGTTGGCGTAGCCAGTTTGGTTTTCGGCGAGGAGGACGAGGCTGAGGTTGTCGCGTTGGGAGGTGTGGTCGTCGATGCCATTGCGGGCGATGTAGATGTCGCAGCCGATGATGGGTTTGATTCCGGCGGACTCGGCGGCGCGATAGAATTCAACGGCGCCGTATAAGACGGCGTGGTCAGTCATAGCGAGGTAGTTCATGCCCATATCGCGGGCGGATGCAAGGGCTTCTTTTATTTTGAGGGTACTGTCTAGCAGGCTGTAGCAGGTA
>CAXGYR010000116.1:0-2466 GCA_964014015.1 uncultured Kiritimatiellaceae bacterium | reverse complement strand
GAGCAGGCGCCCGGGCGTTGCGACAATAATATCGACAGGCCCTTCATCCAGCTCGCGCTGTTGCTTGTTGTAGTCCATTCCACCGTAGAGCACCACCGTGCGCAGTCCAGTAAAGCGGTTTAATCCATCCGAATCCTTACCGATCTGAATCGCCAGTTCGCGCGTAGGCGCAATGATCAACGCCCGCGGACAGCCCATGCTGTGCTTCGCGAGTGGTTTGTTTAGACAGTGGTTGATGATCGAAATCAAAAACGCCGCCGTCTTACCCGTGCCGGTCTGCGCGCGACCGGCCATATCTTTGCCCTTCAGCGTGCCCGGTAAAATCTGCGCCTGAATCGGCGTAGCATATTGCCACCCAAGCGCGTGGATACTACGCATCAGCTTCGGGTGCAGCCCTAAATCGTGGAAACGATCCTTCCCCTCCTCCGGCTCAACGTTAAATTCCGCCACATCCCACGGCGTATCATCCACCGGCGGGCGCTTAGCCTTAGGTGGGCGATCTCCAGCCGGACGCTCCTCCCGTGGCTTACGCGGCGGGCGCTTACGCTCGCCCTGCGGCCGACCTTCCGAACGATCTTCTGAACGCGGCTTACCTTCAGATCGGGGTTTATCTTCAGCCCGAGGTTTCCGTTTACGCGGGGGTTGATCCTCCCGATCGCGACGCGGTTTGCTATCACGATCCGAACGCTGCTTCTTCCGTGCACCACCCGACTGCCCGGGGCGCCACTCTTCCGTTGCACCCTTTGCAGATGCTTGACGCTTCCGATTCGGACCCGTCTGCTTGGTCGGCGCCTTAGACGCCGCATCCGATTGCTTTCCACCCACCAAGGCAGAAGCAATTTTCTTTATTATTTTCAATGTATTTCCTTCCATCGCCGCGCGACAGGAAGAATGGATGCAGCACCGATCTAGCAAAAAGGGTAAAGAGCCATCGGACTCAACAAGCGCGCATCCATTCCTCCGCTAACCATCCGCGGAACTAGTTAATATTTCCTGCATCCACGCACAAGCCATGCCCTGCGAAATGCCTTCGTTTACCGTTTCATCAAACGGTACTTCCTTCGACATCGCCCCCACCGGCCCGCGCAAATGCGCCATCGGAACCGGATCCGAACAGTGTCCTTTCAGCGATACCGGCGTCCGGTGATCCATAGTAACAATCACCTGATACGGTTCGCCCCGCTCTTCCAGCCAAGCCAGCATCGGCGCGCACACCTGCGCATCGAACCGCTCAATGGCTTCTGTTTTCAACGCCGCGTCACCCAAATGACCGCACTCGTCCGGCGCTTCAATATGCAGATAAGCAAAATCTTCGCGCATCAAAATCTCCTGCGCCGCTGCCACTTTTCCCGCATAGTTTGTATCAATTAAACCCGTTGCACCCTCCACTGTTGGTGCCTCCAGACCGGCCAGTTTTGCCAATCCCTTCAAGAGATCAACCGCCGAGACAATTCCACCGCTCAATCCATACAGCTCCTGATAGGATGCCAGCTGCATCGAACGCCCCTGCCCCCACAACCAGATCTGTGTTGCCGGTGCCTTACCTGCCGCGACCCGCCGCTGATTCACCGGATGCTCCGCCAAAATCGCCTTCGACCGCTTCATCAGCTCCAGCACCGACTCCGCGCCCGCGCCACTCGGTAGATACTCCGCCACCGCTCGGTCACTAATCTCATGCGGCGGCATACAAGCAGCGTCCGCCGCGCCGCCATTCCAAATCAAAAGATGCCGATACTGCACGCCCACATGAAACGCCAGCCCCTCCGCACCCAGCTCCGCCTGTAGTGCTTCAATTAACTCCGTTGCCTCTTCCGTCGAGATATGCCCCGCCGAATAGTCGACCATCACGCCATCCTGCACCGTCACCAAATTACACCGAAACGCCACATCCTCCGCGCCCATCGGTAGATCCGCACCCGCCGCCTCAATCGGCGCCCGGCCCGTGTAATTCAGCGCCGCGTCATAGCCCAGAATCGCCATATTCGCCACATCGCTTCCCGGCGGCAACCCTTCCGGCACCGCACTCACCATGCGCACCTCACCCGCCGCCGCGATCCGACGCATAGTCGGTGCATTCGCTGCCTGCAAAGGAGTACGGTTTCCCAGTGTCTCCACTGGAAAATCACCCATGCCATCCCCTAAAAGTACTAATGTTTTCATCGTAGTTATTTCGTAAGAAGGGCGTGAATGTCTCCCAAAACAGCCATTTTGGCAATCCTTTTGCGAATCCAATTCCACGCCTCACCTCTCCATTCATTACCACATCCCGCGCACACGGTATTTGACCAACAACCCCAATCATCAGTACATTGCCCTTTATGAATTTACATCCACTCCATGATGAGCCCCTCTCCAGCTCCGAGCAGCTCGGCATGCCTATTCCCGCCAGCCCGCATGCCGTCTCCATGTGCCTACCCCGCTGGGAAGACGTCATCGGCTACGAAGAACGCGACCCCACCACCCTCC
>CAXGYR010000115.1:0-2519 GCA_964014015.1 uncultured Kiritimatiellaceae bacterium | reverse complement strand
TGGTCACCGCATAGCCAAGCCGCGCCAAATCGTGCGCGCAGGTGTAGCCTGCACATCCACCACCAATAATACCCACTGATCGTCCGTTCAACTCGGGGTTAACAGATCCCGGTGCGATTGAATACGTCAATGGCGTGATTAAATCACCTGTTTCTGGCCCTCGTTTATCTGTCAGGAATCCTTTGATATTTCGTATCACAACCGCTTCATCGACATCAGAACGGCGACATCCCTTCTCACACGGTGCTCCACACACCTTGCCGCAAATTGATGCAAATGGGTTCGTTGCACGTGAGATCGCATACGCTTTCTCATAATCACCAGCAACTGTTGCCAATAGATAACCGCGTGCATCCGTATTCACCGGACACGCGTTTCGACAGGCAACTTCAGCTTCATAATATGCCTGATCCGGTAACTCAACTTTGACTTTATCCGCCATAATCTCTCCTCAAAATGACATTAAAAATATCACTTATATTACACGTTACCCCTCAACAACATGCTCATTTTGCCTTCCCGAGTCACAATTTCAACCCTTAATTGATATTTTTATACCGATATTTTTATATTCGATAATACGGCTATTTTACGAATCACTTTAACCCCCAAAAAAAAACGATTCTTAACTAGCTAATGAAGCACGTAATCACTATAAATTGTCATCTAGTCACGAAAGTGAGAAATTAATAAAAGCCGGTTTCATTTGAAATTGGAGTAACACAAGAACAGAAATGTTCAGGAGATAAAAAGTAATGTCAGATCAAATTGAAACAGGTTCCGTAAAATGGTTCAACGATGAAAAAGGATATGGATTCATAGCGCGCGCGAGTGGAGAAGACGTGTTCGTTCACTTTTCAGCCATCAACTCTGATGGTGGACGCCGCACGCTTCTGGAAGGACAACAAGTATCCTTTGAAGTTACAAGCGGTCAAAAAGGTCCGCAGGCTGAAAACGTATCTATTGTTGGCTAAAAATTGCCTTTTTTAAAAAGCCCGCTTATTTTTTTAAGCGGGTTTTTTTTGTTTTTTGATCACTGAATGAACTCATCATGCTGTTTCAATAACAGCATCTAACATTCTTTCATCATCAAAAATATACCGACCGCGGAAGAACAAACGAGACAACATAAAATCAAACCAAGTCGCATCATCTTCCCACATTTTCTCAAACGGTAAGGAATCAAGCCGACACCAAAACGGATCTGCCTCTTCCGTCTCTACTGGAACTCCGGTAAATGCGGCAGCACGATAAACATAACAATGGATTGAAAGCCCATCCGTGAACTGAAAAAAAAGCTCACCCGCCGCCTCAATATTCTGCGGTGTAATACCCACTTCCTCCTGCGTCTCACGCAGAGCACAAGCCACCGGTGTCTCACCGACTTCCAGCTTTCCGCCAGGTCCATTCACTTTGCCTTTTCCAAGACCCCGTTTTTTGTGAATCAATAACACCTCATCATCTCGAAAAACAAACATCAACGTAGCCGTTATCTCTGCCTGCCATTCTCCCCACTTCACATCCGTTACTTTTTCATACATACGCAATAATCCGCCCGTTAACGTGAAGATGAGAATGCTCTTCATTGGGCAAATCAACAAGCGAGGATGAAAAAAATATCACTTACTCTTTATGGTCATAGAGATGCACATCGCGCTGCGGAAAGGGAATACTGATCTGCTCCCCATCAAACCGTTTCTTTATCCCCTCTGTAACCGCAAAATAAACCTTCCAATAGTCTTCAGGCTTACACCAAGGTCGAACAACAAAATCAATGCTGCTTTCCGCCATCTCACCCACAAAAATATCAGGTGCAGGCTCTTCAACGATCCCATCTACCTGATCAATTACATCAGCAATAACGCGCTTTGCATGATCAATATCATCTCCATAACTAATACTTGCTTTGAGATCAACTCGGCGCAGAGAGTTGCATGTGTAATTCGTTATTTTATCCGATGTTAGCTTAGCATTAGGAATAATAATTCGTTTGTTGTCCAAGCTGTTTACAATGGTCGTGAAAATTCCAATCTCTTCAACCGTGCCAGCACCACCGCCCGCATCAATGTAATCACCCACCTTAAATGGACGGAAAATGATCAACATCACTCCCGCAGCAAAGTTAGACAAAGAACCCTGCAACGCCAATCCAACCGCCAGACCCGCCGTACCAATTAAAGCCAATAACGAGGCTGTTTTAACATCCAATGTTTCCAATGCAGCAATAATGACTACGATCTGCAGAATTACATAAACAACACCCGCCAGAAAATTGACTAACGTGCCATCCATCTCATGTCGCTCCATCAACTTCACAAATAGACGGCGTAACCCTTTCGCAATCCACATGCCAAAAATCAGAACCAATAAAGCACCGATTATCTGCACACCATAGTCCACTGCAATCAGCCTAAGTTGATCACCAATATCTCCCCACCGATCACTAGAGGGCATCCAGCCCATTTCATTATCCATAACCATCTCCTTAAATAAAAAGAAAAGAATTACAGATTAAATTT
>CAXGYR010000114.1:0-2531 GCA_964014015.1 uncultured Kiritimatiellaceae bacterium | reverse complement strand
ACCCCCGCCGCCCACGCCACCCCCGACAACGCCCTACGCCCCAACCAACTCTTCGCCATCACCCTCCACGCCCTCCGCGACCAAGCCCTCCAAACCGACCTCCTCCACGCCACCCAAAAACTCCTCATCCCCGGCGCCATCCGCAGCCTCGCCGACCAACCCATCCACCCCCCCGCCCCCATCCACCACAACCACCAACTCCTCAACAACCCCGAACACCCCTACCAAGGCACCTACACCGGCAACGAAGACACCCAACGAAAACCCGCCTACCACAACGGCACCGCCTGGACCTGGCCCTTCCCCTCCTACGCCGAAGCCCTCCTCATCACCCACGGCCCCCAAGCCAACGCCCACGCCCGCGCCCTCCTCACCTCCGCCACCCACCTTCTCGAAAACGGCTGCATCGGCCAGCTCCCCGAAATCCTCGACGGCAACGCCCCCCACACCCAACGCGGCTGCCCCGCCCAAGCCTGGGGCGCCACCGAGCTCCTCCGCGTCTGGCTCCAAACCCAACCCCATGCCGACACCCCATAATCCACCCCACCTTTACCTTGCACTCACCCCCGCATCCTGTTTCAATTTTTTGTAAGAAAAAAAAGAACCAAAAACCGTGGAAAGCGAAAATAAAAACACGACGAATCCCCGGATTCTCATCGTCACGCCCGAGATAACCTATCTCCCACAAGGTATGGGCAACATGTCCAACCAACTCTCCGCCAAAGCCGGCGGTCTCGCCGATGTATCCGCCTCCCTCGTATCCGCCCTCCACGAACTCGGCGCCGACGTACACGTCGCCCTACCCCACTACCGCAAAATGTTCCACGTCGACATCGGCAGCTTCATCAACGACGAACTCCTCATTTACAAAAGCAAACTACCCCATGACCGCATCCACCTCGCCGAAGACCGCATCTTCTACTACCAAGACCGCGTATACACCAACACCGATGCCGTCGACCTCAAAATCGCCCTCGCCTTCCAACGCGAAATCATCAACAACATCATCCCCACCGTCAAACCCGACCTCATCCACTGCAACGACTGGATGACCGGCCTCATCCCCGCCGAAGCCCGCGCCCTCGGCATCCCCAGCCTCTTCACCTTCCACAATATCCACACCGTCAAAACAACCCTCGAAACCATCGAAGAGAGCGGCATCGATGCCGCCGAATTCTGGAGCAACCTCTTCTACCAATCCCCCCCACACAACTACGAACAAAGCCGAAGCCACAACCCCGTCGACTTCCTCTGCAGCGGCCTCTTCGCCTCCCACTTCATCAACACCGTCAGTCCCGCCTTTCTCCGCGAAATCGTCAACGGTCAACACGACTTTGTTCCCCCCAACATACAAGCCGAAGTCAGCGCCAAACACCACGCCGGCTGCGCCGCCGGCATCCTCAACGCCCCCGACCCCACCCTCAACCCCGCCACCGACCCCCTCCTACTCCAACCCTACACCCCCAAAACCCACACCAAAGCCAAACAACACCACAAAACCCAACTACAAGAACGCCTCGGACTCGACATCAACCCCAACGCCCCCCTCTTCTTCTGGCCCTCCCGCCTCGACCCCATCCAAAAAGGCTGCCAACTACTCGCCAACATGCTCTTCCACCTCGTCGACCGCTACTGGAACGACGGCTTCCAAGTCTGCTTCATCGCCAACGGAGCCTACCAATCCGTCTTCCACGACATCACCCACAACCACCAACTACAATCCCGCATTGCCGTCTGCAACTTCGACGAAACCCTCTCCCACCAAGCCTTCGCCGCCTCTGACTTCATGCTCATGCCCTCCCTCTTCG
The DNA here is from genome assembly GCA_964014015.1 of uncultured Kiritimatiellaceae bacterium. GTDB lineage: Bacteria > Verrucomicrobiota > Kiritimatiellia > Kiritimatiellales > Pontiellaceae > Pontiella. The sequence goes on along the minus strand of CAXGYR010000114.1, from coordinate 723 downwards.
AACCCTGCGGCCTCCCCCAGATGACCGCCGCCCTATACGGCTCCCTCCCCATCGTCCGCAACACCGGCGGTCTACACGACTCCATCAGCCCCCTCGACCTCAACAACCACACCGGCAACGGCTTCCGCTTCGATACCTATGACACCGGCGGTCTCAGCTGGGCCATCGACCAAGCCATGCACTTCCACCGCCTCCCCAAAAAAACCAAAGCCCAACACATCACCCGCATCATGACCGAAAGCCAACAACGCTTTAACCCCACCGTAACCGCCCAAAGCTACATCGACATATACCAAAAAATGCTCCAACGCCCCCTCGTACAGGAACATTTCGATACCACACAAAAAGAAAGCCCATCATGAGCCGCCTCAAGCGCACCAAACTCAAACAAGACCCCCACCTCCTCCCCTACGCCGCCCAGCTCAAACAACGCGCCGACCACATCAGCGACCTCGAAAAACGACTCACCCAAAACACCCAAAACCTCGACCAATTCGCCAACGCCCACGAATACTTCGGCCTCCACCAACGCAACGGAAAATGGATCTTCCGCGAATGGGCCCCCAACGCCACCGCCATCTACCTCATCGGCGACTTCACCAACTGGAATCTCCAAGAAACCTTCGCCCTCAACTACGGCGACCAACCCGGCGTCTGGGAAATCGAACTCCCCCTCGAAACCATCCAACACCAAGACCTATACAAACTCCACATCTTCTGGCC
>CAXGYR010000113.1:0-2545 GCA_964014015.1 uncultured Kiritimatiellaceae bacterium | reverse complement strand
GCGGGCGGTGGCTTCGCCGTAGAGGTAGGCGGCTTGCCCGGGGCCGGCTTCGATTTCGACTTGGGGGCCGTAGTAGCGGCCGATGGGACTTCGGCCTTGGGCGGTTTCGCGGGAGCGGGAGCGAATCTGGACACCGGAGTTGAGCTTGTCATCGACGAGGACCTCAAATTCGAGGATGAAGTCGGAGTAGGTTGCTTTGGTGGAGAGGAAGGTGTTGGGGCTGCCTATGGCGGTGGTGCCGGTGATGATGCCGTCTTTGAGAACATAGGAGGCTTGACCATCTTCAACGATGAAATCGTTGAGGTCGGTAAAGAGGGGGTTGAAGCCGGCTTGCTGATCACAGCCGGCTGTGATTAGGGCGGCGAGCGCGGTGAGGGTTAGCTTGATTGAGTTTGGCATGAATGAATCCTTTGTTTATCCGTTGAGGTTCCAGCCGTCGCGGTAGGTTTTTTTGAGGAAGGCGTTGGCTTCTTTGTGATTGGTGATGGTGCCTTTGCGGGCGTTGTAGTTGAGGGTTTTTCCGGCGCGGTGGGCGACGAGTCCGAGCATGAGGGTTTCGATCATTTTACCGGCGTAGTCAAAGTCGCAGTCGGTTTTAAGGTCGGTTTTGCAGGCAGTGATCCATTGCTGCATGAAGCCGCCGATGGGTTTGCGGGGGGTGGGGGGGGTGAAGCGTGAGAGGTCGGCGTTGTTGCCCATGGGGATGAGGAAGCGGTTGCGGAAGTCGGCGACGATGATGCCTTCGCTTCCTTTGAAGAGGGCGCCGTGCCCTATTTTTTGGAGATCAACTGCGTTGTTGGGTGAGTTGGGGCGGGGGCCGCCTTGGTTCCAGGTGAGGCGGATGGCATCGCGCCAGTCGTTGGCGGGTATGTCGAAGCGGCAGGTGAGGGTTGAGGGGCAGACTTCGGGGTGGTAGGCGTCGCCTTTGGCGGCTATCTGGGTGGGAGCGTCGGCATCGAGGACGTTCCAGGCGAGGTCCATGGTGTGACTGCCCATGTCGCCGACTTGCCAGCTGCCGAAGTCGTGATAGACGTTCCATTGGAGGCAGTTGGCGCCGGGAGCGCCGGAGAAATATTGGGGGTTGTAGGGGTGGTAGGGTGCGGGGCCGAGCCATAGGTCGTAATTGATATGGGCGGGGGGGGTGCCGAGGGCTTTGGGGTAGCCGGTGATTTGGTGGGTGCGGTTGCCCCAGGTGTGGACATCTTTGAGCTGACCGATGGCGCCGTTGCGGATCATTTCGTTGAGGCGGTCAAAATTGGGATGGGCGTGGCGTTGGGTGCCGTGCTGGGTGGCGAGGCGGTGGCGGTTTTTGAGGTAGGTTTCGCGGACAAGGCGGGCTTCGTGGACGCATTCGGCGACGGGCTTTTCGCAGAAGACGTGGAGACCGCGATTCATGGCCCAGATGGAAATGAAGGCGTGGGTGTGGTCGGTGGTGCAGCAGACGACGGCGTCGAGGCCGGGGTGATCGAGGCAGTGGCGCCAGTCTTCGTAGGTTTTGGCATGGGGAAATTGGGCTTTGGCGAGGGCGAGGTTTTGGGCGTTTATATCGCAGAGGGCGATGACGTTTTGTGTTTTTAGATCGTGGTAGTGCATTTTGGCGCGGCCGTGTGCGCCGATGAGGGCGATGTTTAGTTTTTGGTTGCTGAGGCCGAAGCTGGTGGCGGGTAGAAGGCTGGCGCTGGTTCCGGTGTATAGGGTGTTGGCGATGAATTGTCGGCGATTGTTTGTGAGCTTCATGGACTTTCCTTATTGGGTTGGGCTTTTTTTACTTTTTTGAATGTAGCGCGTTAGACGGTTGAGATTCAATAGGAAACGATCGGTCGTTGGGATAGGGTAACGTGTAGGTGTCGTATGTTGGTGTGAAAGAGAAGGTGGGAGTGAATCGGGGGGGAAAGGTCTGGCAAAGGGACCGTAAATGGTGTTTATATGTGTTCATTATTTGATTCAAAGCAGGAGGTTTAGAATGGATATCAGCGAGATCAAGCGGATCGTGAAACTGATGGAAGAGAAGGGTCTGACAGAGTTTTCGATGAAAGATGCGAATGGGGAGCTTTTATTAAAAAGAGGCGGGGGTGATCCGCAGGTGGTCTATTCGGCACCGCCGGCAGTGGCGGCGGCTCCGGTAGCGGCAGCTCCGGCAGCGGCAGCTCCGGCTGAAGCGGCGGCTCCGGCAGCAGCTCCTTCGAACTTGCTGGAAATTACTTCGCCGATGGTGGGTACGTTTTATCGGAAGCCGGCTCCTGACAAGCCAGCACATGTGAACGAGGGGGATTCGGTGAGCGAGTCTTCGACGGTGTGTATTGTGGAGGCGATGAAGGTGATGAATGAGATCGCGGCGGAGGTGTCGGGTACGATTGTGGAGGTGCTGGTGGAAGATGGGGCGCCGGTACAGTTTGGCCAGCCATTGTTTACGGTTGAACCGAAGTAGGATTGCATATGTTTGATAAAGTGTTGATTGCGAACCGGGGTGAGATTGCGTTGCGGATTATCCGGGCGTGCCGGGAGTTGGGTGTGCGTTCGGTGGCGGTGTATTCGGAGGCGGATG
>CAXGYR010000112.1:0-2689 GCA_964014015.1 uncultured Kiritimatiellaceae bacterium | reverse complement strand
GAGATCTACACTCTTTCCCTACACGACGCTCTTCCGATCTAAAATTTATTATTAATTTTACTTCTTGGGATACTCGTAATTTATGAGTTGAGCGTGAGCGGAAAAGATCTTTTGCCATGAATGGGTGTTGAGATGTATCTGGACAAGGGCGCAGGTGGGTAAGTCTCCGAGAAAGGTGCCTGCTAGGTGGCTGGCGAATTGGCTGATGGAGGGGTTGTGTCCGATCAGCAGTAGGTTCTTAATGGTATCGGGTTGGCGGACTACTAGATCAAGAAGCGTACTACCAAAGGCTTCGTATATTTCGGGTTCGTAGTGAATATCGGAGGTGGTAAGCTGTAGCGCCTGGAGAGTTTCACGTGTTCGGCGAGCGGGGCTACAAAGGATTCGATCGGGCATGCCGGCGAGGCTGATTAGTTTTTTTCCCATGAGCGGAGCGTCCCGCTCTCCGCGTTTATTGAGAGGACGGTCGATATCGGCAAGCTCATCGTGAGCCCAGCTAGATTTGGCGTGGCGCATGAGCAGAATCGTTTTACCGGAATGGCTCAATGGGCTCCCTGTTTGAGGCACATCATGATGGCGCCGAGGATCACAAGGCTGAGGACGATAGAGCGGAGCAGCAGATCGGGTAGTTTAACGGTGAGACGGCTGCCGAAGTAGACCCCGATGGTGGAGCCGAGTGACATGATCAGAGCGGTCGGAAGATCAAGCTCTCCTCGAGCACCATAGATAAGGGAGGTGATCGCGGTCATGACGAAGGCAAGGAAGATGGCGCTGCCGACGGTTTGGCTGGCGGTGAGACCGAAGAGAATGATGAGAATGGGTACGACCAATACCCCGCCGCCTATGGCGGTGGCGCCAACGAGCCCACCGCAGATAGCGCCTACGATAGCGGCAAGGGTGCCGCGCAGGCGGGGCTTGGTATGCAAGTGGTCAGCGATCCGGGAAGCGTGTCCGGTGCCTCTCTGCTGCGAAATCATATTCCAGATCATGAGCGCTATGCCGAAAAAGATGACGCCGATGATGAAGATTTCTAGCTGGGTTTTAAAAGCTTGATCGGCACCTTTGAGACTAATCCAGCCGGCGGTGAGGAATGTGGCAGGAACAGCTCCAGCCAAAAAGCGATTGCATGTTTTCCACTCAACGGTCTTCAGTTTGATATGATGAATAATAGCCGTGATTTTGGTGAGGAAGGCGTAGAGGGTAGTGGTGCCAACGGCAGCGATGGGGTCGATTTTGAGCAGGACGGTGAGTGCCGGCAGAACGAGTACGCCGCCGCCTATGCTGGTGAGTCCGATGCAAAAGCCGATGAAAAGACCGAGCAATAGACGGAGGATTATTTGGCTACTATCGAGTTGAAGAAAATCCATGGATTATTTGTGGGTTTGGGTGTGTATTACTTCTGCGACAATCTGTTCAAGGACGGTGCACGTTTGTAGATACTCTTCTATCTCAACATATTCGGTGAGCTGATGAAAGTTATGTGCTCCAGTGCCGAGGGTGACGGTGGGTAGCCCTTTCTCGTTAAAATTGTTGGCGTCGAGACCCGCATCCATGACGAGCGGATTAGGCGTTAGTCCGATGTTGGTGACGGCTTGGCAGGCGATTTTGACACAAGGTTCGGATTTTTTGAGTCGGAAGGCGCGGTAGTCGCTCTCGACGGTAAAGCTCACGCTACCGGCTTTTCCGGCGTCGTTTTTGGCGTTGCCAGCGGCGCGGTTAAATTCGTTCTGATAAATACGGATGATCTGTTCAAGAAAACGGGGGTTGTGACTGCGGCATTCACCGGTAAGGGTGAGTTGGTCCATAACTTGGTTGCTGGCTTCACCTCCGTGGATGGTGCCGACGTTGGCAGTGCCAAGGCGGGTGCCTTTTTCAATCCTGCCGAAGTAGCCTTTTTCTTGGATGGCGGCGAGTGCGTTAGCGGCGATGATGGCAGCGGAGATCCCTTTATGCGGTTCGAGACCGGCGTGGGCACTGAGCCCGGTAATATGGGCTTCCCAGCGAACTGCACTCATGGCGCCGATGACGATTTCATTGGGTTCTTGTCCGTCGAGGTTAAAGCCCATAACAGGGTTGCCAAGATCTTCGAAGCGGACCGCACGGGAGCCGTGAAGTCCGTTCTCTTCGGCGATGGGAAACAGAAGCGTGATCGGCGGACGCGGGGTCTTCTGCGTCAATAGCGTTTCGGCAAGGGTGACGATGGCGGCGCAACCGGAGCGGTCGTCGCCACCAAGCCCCGTGTCTCCCTTGGCGACAATGCGGTCGCCTTTGATGAGAGGCTCTGCGCCTTGACAAAGCGGTACGGTATCCATGTGAGCGGAAAACATGATACGGGGGGCATCGATGGTTCCGGGCAGTTGGACGATTAGGTTGCCAATGGTGAAGCCTCTATCGAGTCGTTTGTGGGCATCGTCGTGTTTGATCCAACTTTTTTTACAACCGGCAGCGATCAATTTTTGCTTGATGCACACAGCGACAGGGCCTTCGTGACCGGTGGGGCCGCTCTGTTTGAGCAGGTCAGTAAGATTTTTTAGTGCCCGTTTTTTCATGGAAGCCTTTGCGTTTATTAAATACCGTCGCCCTGCCCGAAATTGATATGCAGCCCACACTCCTTGTGTTCGGGGTTTTCCCACCACCAGCGGCCGTCACGTTCGTCCGCTTCGTTGTGGGAGGGGCGGGTGCAGCAGGC
>CAXGYR010000111.1:0-2737 GCA_964014015.1 uncultured Kiritimatiellaceae bacterium | reverse complement strand
CATCCACGATTCCCCGCCACGGTTGCGGAAGCCGCTCCACCCCTACAATCAAAAGCACCACCATTGCACTCAAACCAAACGCCACCACCTTACGCTTCCGCGTCGCATCAAAAAACCCCATACAGAACAGCGGTGCCAACAGCACCCGCGCCATATTCGGTGCCTCCCGCACCACGCCCACTCGAGCCGCGGCCCGCGGTGAAAACTTTAATTGAAAACCTCGATACCCCTCCGCATAGCCCAACAGCCCCACACTGCCCGCCAACGACATACCCTGCAGCCAATTCAATTCAACACCCCCCAACTCCACCACATACGGCACCAGACACACCAGCCCACGCCCCAACAGCAGCGAAATGCCAACCACGCCCCACACCGCACCCAAATTACCCAGAAATTTACTCAATGAACCCTCACTCTCGGTACTATACTAATTAATCTGACTCTATTTAAAAGCGTATTCATAAGTCACTACCACGCCCGCAGTTGCTCCTGAATCAACGCACTTCCGCTATGTTGTGCTGTCCATTTCAGCAACTCTTTCGCCGCGCTATCCTCGCTCAGTTTCAGCAACGCCACGGCATTCCGCCGCAGTTGCGTCACCCCCGCATACGCCGTCGCATTGCCCGCAATCGTCCGCCGCACCTCTCCCGCTGGCGTCTGTAGCAGCCAATTCAGGTCTACCGCAATCCGCGAATCCACCTGCTCCTTCGGCGGACAGACGTTCGAGCAATCATCGCACCCAAAAATCCAACTGCCCATCATCTCCGCTTCCGCCCGACTCAGCACGGACCGCTTCTCAATCGTTAAATACGAAATGCAGCGCGGCGCATCAATTGGCTCACCAGGCTGAATCGCACCCGTCGGACAGTTGCTAATACACGCCAGACAATCCTCACACCCAAATGGCATCGCCACCTCGTGTATCACATTCGGTAGATCCGCATCCACAAACAGCGTGCCAATAAACACCCGCACATTTGTCCGGTCCGGCACCCGCAACAGGTTGTTCGCTCCCATAATGCCCAGCCCGCCAAACGTCGCGAACAACCGCTCAAAGACCGGTTTTGTATCCACCGCCGCCACCGCCTTCACTTCGCGCCCCAACAAACCGTGCAGCTCCTGTAACATCGCTTGTCCCCGCGCATGATAATCAATCTCACGCGCATACGACGAAACATAGCCCACCAGTGCCCCTTCCCTTGGTGTCGGAAACGGATGCACCGCCTCTGCATCGCCCCAGCCATTCGTAAATGCCAACGCAATCACCGCCTTTGCCCCCGGAAACGTCCCCCACGGATCTGCCTTCTCCGGCAGCATCCGCTCCAAATAGCTCATCTCCCCCTGCTTTCCCTCCGCCAACCACTTCCGTACCCGAGCTTCATTCGCCGCAACCGCTTCCGGCAGTTCTGGATGATCCAACCGCACGCAACAAGCCGAATGCGCACCCACTCGCTCCGCCGCTGCCGCCAACCACTGCTTAAAATCATCTTCCTGCATCTACCCAAATTAATTCATTCACCGATCGGTCACCAACCTGTTTCCACCCTTTTCTATGCCTTGCCTCAACCAACACCATCGGGTAACGTGCCCGCATGAACAAAGACACACGCCCAGACTGGGACACCTATTTCCTCGAAATTGCCCGCGTCGTCGCCAGCCGAAGCAACTGCACGAGACGCCAGGTTGCAGCCGTTATTGTAAAAGATCAGCGTATTATCTCCACTGGCTACAACGGAACACCCCGCGGAGTCACCAACTGCTTTGAAGGTGGCTGCCCCCGCGCCCACTCCGATGCCGCTTCTGGAAGCGAACTAGGTAACGGCATCTGTAACCACGCCGAAGAGAACGCCATCATCCAGGCCGCTTACCACGGCATCAGTGTGAAAGACGCGACTCTTTACTGCACCCTCAGCCCCTGCCTTCTCTGCGCTAAGATGATCATCAACGCAGGCATCAAATCCGTGATCTACGAAAACGAGTATAAACTCACCTCCCAAACCAAAGAACTGCTCAACAGTGTCGGCATCATCTGCCGCCCTCGCCAAACCGAGGTCAGCTCGTGAATACAGTCGGTGTCATACCCACCCGCTGGGGCTCCACCCGCTTTCCCGGCAAATGTATTGCTCCCATTGCCGGCAAACCCATGATTCAACGCGTCATTGAACGCGCCCGCCAAGCCACCCAACTCAGCCGCATCATCGTTGCCACCGATGATGACCGCATCACAGAAGTCGTCCAATCGCTCAACCTTTCCGATGTCGATGTAGTCATGACCCACCCCGACCACCCCTCCGGAACCGACCGCATTGCCGAAGCTATTCAATCCATCCCCGCTGATGCTTGCATTAACATTCAAGGAGATGAACCTCTTATTGATCCCGCTCTTATTGACCAACTTGCAACAGCCCTCCACGACACCCAATGGCAGATGGTCACCGCCGTAACACCTATTACCAACTGGGAAGAAGTCAACGATCCCTCCGTCGTCAAAGCCCTCTTCGACCAAACGAATACCGCTCTCTATTTTTCCCGCGCCTCAATTCCCTACCTGCGCGAACCCCAGACCGACTGCCCCACCAACACCTACTGGCGGCACATCGGCATTTATGGCTATCAGCGCGACTTCCTCGAAAAGCTTGTCAACACCCCTCCCGTGCCACTCGAAAAACTCGAAAAACTCGAACAACTCCGCGCACTTCATATCGGCGGACGCATCCGCATCCTGCAAACCCAC
>CAXGYR010000110.1:0-2775 GCA_964014015.1 uncultured Kiritimatiellaceae bacterium | reverse complement strand
AAACCGCCGCTCCTTCAAACGCCTCATAGCCATTCGCTTCCAACTCCAGCGCCAACTCCTTGCCACCCGACTGCACAATCCGACCGTTCACCAACACATGCACAAAATCAGGTACAATATACTCCAGCAACCGCTGATAGTGAGTGATTACCAAAAACCCACGTTCCGGACTCCGCAACGCATTCACGCCATCCGCCACAATACGCAGCGCATCAATATCCAATCCCGAATCCGTCTCATCCAGAATTGCCATTTTCGGCTCTAGCATCGCCATCTGAAAAATCTCATTCCGCTTCTTCTCACCCCCAGAAAAACCAGAATTCACCGCACGCTCCAGCAGATCTTCCCGAATCTTAACCATCTTCTTTTTATCTTCGATTAAATCCAGAAACTCCATCGCATCCAGCGCCTGCTCGCCCCGATGCTCCCGCACCGCATTCACCGCCGCCTTCAGAAAATACATATTGCTAATGCCCGCAATCTCCACCGGATACTGAAACGCCAGAAACAATCCTTCCCGCGCCCGCTCATGCGCATCCAGCTCGCTCAGGTCCGCACCGTTAAACAGTACCTCTCCGCTTGTCTGCTCATACGACTCATTCCCCGCCAACACATTCGAAAGCGTACTTTTACCCGATCCATTCGGCCCCATGATCGCATGCACCTCGCCAGGATTAATCGTCAGATTAATTCCCTTCAAAATCTGTTTCTCTTCCACCTGCGCCTGCAGCTCTTTAATTTCCAATAACGCCATCGTCTCTCTCCTTCTAAAAATTAACCCACAGAACCTTCTAGGCTAATGCCCAGCAACTTCTGCGCTTCCACCGCAAACTCCATCGGCAGTTCACGAAACACCTCTTTACAAAATCCATTCACAATCAAACTCACCGCCTCCTCCGGATCCAGCCCACGCTGATTGCAATAAAAGATCTGGTCCTCGCCGATCTTCGTCGTCGTCGCCTCATGCTCCACCTGCGCAGTCGGATTACTCACATCGATATACGGAAACGTATGCGCCCCACACCGATCACCGATCAGCATCGAATCACACTGCGAAAAGTTACGCGCATTCTCCGCATTCGGCGCGATACGCACCAAACCCCGGTAGCTATTGTGCGCCCGACCCGCTGATATACCCTTACTCACAATCGTACTGCTCGTATTCTTACCCAGATGAATCATCTTTGTACCCGTATCCGCCTGTTGCATATTGTTTGTCACCGCAACCGAATAGAACTCACCTACCGAATCATCCCCCTTCAGCACACAACTCGGATACTTCCACGTAATCGCCGAACCCGTCTCCACCTGCGTCCACGAAATCTTCGACCGATCACCCCGGCAATGCCCCCGCTTCGTAACAAAGTTATAAATACCACCCTTGCCATTCTTATCGCCCGGATACCAATTCTGCACCGTCGAATACTTAATCTGCGAATCCTCCAGTGCCACCAGCTCCACCACCGCCGCATGCAACTGATTCTCATCCCGCTGTGGCGCCGTGCAACCCTCCAGATAACTCACATACGCCCCCTCGTCCGCAATCACCAACGTACGCTCAAACTGCCCCGTATTTGCCGCATTAATCCGGAAATAAGTCGACAGCTCCATCGGGCAACGCACCCCCTTCGGCACATAACAGAACGACCCATCCGAAAATACCGCCGAATTTAACGCCGCAAAATAGTTATCCTTCGTCGGAATCACCGTACCCAAATACTGCTTCACCAGCTCCGGATGCTCCTGCACCGCCTCCGAAAACGAACAGAAGATAATCCCCATCTCCTCCAGTTTACCTTTAAACGTCGTTGCCACCGAAACCGAATCAAACACCGCATCCACCGCCACAACACCTGCCAGCATCTCCTGCTCACGCAACGGAATCCCCAACTTCTCATACGTCTCAAGCAACTCAGGATCAATCTCATCCAGACTCTTCGGCGCATCAATCTTCTGCTTCGGTGCCGAATAGTAACTCAACGCCTGGTAATCAATCGGCGGAAACTCAACCTTCGCCCACTCCGGCGTCTCCATCTCTTCCCACGCACGAAACGCCTTCAAACGCCACTCCGTCAGCCACTCCGGCTCCTCCTTACGACGCGAGATCTCCCGCACAATATCCTCATTCAGCCCCGGCGGCAGACTCTCCGACTCAATATCCGTCACAAAGCCATACTTATATTCTTTGTCCGTCAACTCATCGAACGACTTTTCATCTTCAATTTTCATCGTCTCACTCGCTCCTCATTAATCCTTATCCGCCACCATCGTTGCCAGCGACACCGAACGCAAATTATTCACGATAATAGCGTTCACCTTTTGCCAACTATTACTTACGGAACAGTTGCGGTCACATCCATCCATCACACAGCACGCCGTCAAACTCACCGGCCCCTCCAGCACCTCAATAATCTCCGCCGCCGAAATCTTCTCCGCACTCCTCGCCAACCGATATCCCCCTTGGCTCCCCTGATGCGACTCCAACAACCCCCCCTGCGAAAGCAACTTCAGCACTTTACTCACCGTCGGTAACGGAATATCCAACTTCTCAGACAAATCCTTCGCATTATGCAACACATCCCCCGACCCACACATCTCGGCCAGCAGAATAAATCCATAATCTGTTAATCGCGTAATTCGAAGCATTTCACTCAATCCCAAAAAAGACTAAATTAGTCCCACTTCCTTGAACGTATCAAAGCCCCGCCCCCAATCAACCCCAATCGATAAAAAAAGATCGGTTGTCTTATGCCTAATTAATAACTATAAAAATAT
>CAXGYR010000109.1:0-2783 GCA_964014015.1 uncultured Kiritimatiellaceae bacterium | reverse complement strand
TGAATCAATAGTCTATTGGAGGTGAGTTCGTTAAAAAAGTGCGCACAACGGTATGTTTGTTCCTTAGCTCTATCTCTAGCTCCTTTGGTTTTATAGATGAAACTTATGATGATCTAGATCTGGGAGAAATGACGAGCTATGAAGCGGGAATGGTTCTTGGAGATCTCGTCGAAATTCAAACAAATGTAGTTCATAGTGGGCAGGCTTTAAAAATGAGTAATGCTATGGTGTCGTATGATCTTACCACTTCTCATTCTCTGCTCTGGTCATCCTTTTGGTGTTGGTATACGGAAGCACCTACTAATAATGTGGCTTCTATTGATGAGTTTTCTAGCGCTGTTTTTTTTATCAATGGTAATCATCAATTAGTGGTGTATAGTAACCGTGTGCCTGTTGTAACGGATTGTATAATACCTACAGAAGAGTGGGTGCGTTTTGATCTAGTTTGCGATTATCAATTAATGAGTTGGAATTTAAATGTGAACGAAACCAATGTCGTTGCTGGAGTTCCTTTCTACTCTAATAGTGAAATACCCCTATCTCTTTCATTGACCCATGCTGAGGATTCGCCCCTGTATGTTGATGAGGTGTTGGTCGTTGATGAGGAGCCTTTAGCTAATGTATTGGATTCAGATGGTGATTCGTTGCCCGATTGGTGGGAGCAGAAGTATTTTGGTCATATAACAAATGCAGTAGCCTATCAGATAAATAACGATGCCTATATAGCTGGATTAGCGCCGGGAGAAGCATTCAGCATTACGGGGTTTCCTCCGCAGTGGGTGGGACAGCCTAGTCGAGTATATAACATCTATTCTACAAGTAATCTCCTAGACGATTTTATCTTTCGCACAAATCTGAGCTGGACAGGTGAGATGTTGTATGAGGAGCAACATATGAATGCTGATACAATGTTTTATCGCGTGGAGGTACAGTTGGCTGAATAGTTTATGATAGGCGTCGTGTTCAGCAACCTTCTGGTCGGTTGTAGCTATTTTAGAATGCGACCAAAGATCCTATGTTCACTCGTCGTTATTGGATAAAGATCATGGAGAATCTAATTACAGATAAAACGGAGAAAGAGGTATATCTAGACAAAGACATGCAGTTGCCTTTGCATCCAGTCGTATATAGTGAAGTGAAGTTAAAAGATCACTTTTGGCTTCCTCGTTTGAAGACACAAAAAAAGAGAACGCTACCATTCGCCTTAGAGAAGACAAAAGCAGCGGTGGAAAATCTGCGTAAGTGCGGTGCCTTTTTAAATGGAGATAAAAGTGAGTTACCTTTTCCGCATAGGTTTGTTTCCTCGGACCTCTATAAAGTCATGGAAGGTGCTGCCTGTTTATTAATGTTAGATAAAGACGATGCGCTAGAGAAAGAGATGGATCAGATTATTAGCGTGATAGAGCAGGCGCAACAAGAGGATGGATATTTATATGTTGCACATATATGTGGCGTGTCGGTTCAAGAAGAGATGGGGAAGCGCCCGTATGATTATGTCGTTCATAGTCATGAACTGTATAATATGGGGCATCTCTACGAGGGGGCTGTCGCATACTATTTAGCAACGGGTAAGCGAAATTGGTTGGATGTGGCTGAAAAAAGTGCGGTTCATATTAATCAAGTATTCTTTGAGGGAGATCCTAATTATAATGATGGGAAGCCCATCAATCAGGCTCCAGGACATCAAGAAATAGAGATCGGGTTGTGCAAATTATATTCTGTCACGGGTAACGCGTTATATTTGAACATGGCGAGGAGGTTTCTCGATATTCGAGGGGTCTCCTACAAAATGGATCCTGATGGGAAGGGAGTAATGTCTCCTGAGTATGCGCAGCAACATCAACCTGTTAGCGAACAAGATTCGGCAGTTGGGCATGCGGTACGTGCAGGGTATATGTATGCGGGTATGGCAGATGTTGGTGCTCTACTGCAGGAGGGGGTGTATGATGAGGCGTTAGATCGAATCTGGCGCAATCTGATAGATACAAAAATGCATATTACGGGCGGTCTCGGAGCTATACATGGCATTGAAGGATTTGGGGACCCCTATGATTTACCCAATAAAGAGGCTTATAATGAAACATGTGCGGCTATTGCTAATGTTTTCTTTAATTACCGTATGTTTTTAAGACACCGAGATGCGGCTTATTTTGATGTGGCTGAAGTGGCTTTATTTAATAACGCACTTGCTGGTGTGAATTTAGCGGGCGACCGGTTCTTCTATGTAAATCCTTTAGAAGCTGATGGGAACCTGCTTTTTAATCATGGAAACGCTGGACGTGCTCCTTGGTTTGATTGTGCCTGTTGTCCCTCCAATATAGCGCGATTGATGCCACAGGTCGGTGGCTATATGTATGCATCAACGGAATCAGAAATCTATTTCCTATTATACGGCAGTAACGAAGTTGAAATTGAATGTATGCAGCAGCCCGTTTTAATTCAGCAGGAGTCAAATTATCCATTTGAGGGAGGTATTAAAATTACCTTGAGTATGCCCGCTGATGCCGCGTTTGATTTAAAATTACGGATTCCTACATGGACGGGGTCTCAATTTTTACCGGGTGAGCTTTATTCATATTGTGACGATCAAGAGTCAGCATGGACTCTAAAAGTAAATGGAGCACGAATTGCTGCTCCTGTGGAGAAGGGTTTTGCACAGGTTTCACGATGCTGGACAGATGGGGACGTGATCGAACTGAATCTACCCATGCCGGTTCGATACTCAACCTGTATTTCTGAGGTTCAAGCTAATATGGATCGATTAGCCGTAACCCGTGGCCCGC
>CAXGYR010000108.1:0-2874 GCA_964014015.1 uncultured Kiritimatiellaceae bacterium | reverse complement strand
TTTCGATATTGAGAAGGGGGTCGATCGGGGGAAGAAGTTGGGTGGTTTTTTTTATGTAGTTGGGTTCACAGAATTTTAGTTCGGGGTGGTTTTGAAAGCGTTGAAGGAGTTCTTCGGTAGTTTCACCACAATCGCTGGTGTAAAGACCAATGCAGGAGTTAGGGTGTCTTTCTACACAGGGTGAGGCAGCCAGACAGGCGGGATTGTTTTGTATGGTTTGCGCAAGGGTGGTGGGATTCTCGTTGAAACAGAGTATAATCTGATGCGGAACGCAGTTAGAGGAGGAAAGCTGTGATTGAGCAAAAGTATTAAAAGTAGCAATCAATAAAAAAAAGAAAATAATTTTTTTCATTAACTATAAATAAATAATCATGCCTTCCATGTAAAAAGTAAAATGTTCTTGAAAAGGTCCTACATTTAGTTTGTCAGATAGTGTGCTATTGATTGATAGTTTTTGGATGAATTTGTTGGCTGAAAAAGATTGGAACGGGTTGATGGATTTCTTGCCGTGTGCGACGCCGGAAGCGTGGGTGGCTTGGGCGCGGGAACATGAGGAGACGTTGCTGTTGAATCACTGCTATCTGGAGCAGTGCGCGGCACGGACGGCGATGACGCTGATGTTTCGCTGTCCGGATCGACCGGAGTTGCTGGCAAAGATGTCGAAGCTGGCTCGGGAAGAACTCCATCACTTTGATCAGGTGCATCGGATTGTGGTTGAGCGTGGGTATACGTACCGTATTTTGCGTCCATCGCGTTATGCGGGGCGGCTGAATGGAGCGGTGCGCAAGGAGCAACCAGGACAGTTGATCGATACGTTAATTGTGGGGGCGTATATTGAGGCGCGTTCGTGTGAGCGGTTTGCGGCGCTGGTGCCTCATTTGGATGAAGAGCTGGCACATTTTTACGGCTCGTTGTTGCGTTCAGAGGCGCGTCATTTTCGGGATTATCTGACGTTGGCAGAGGCGTATAGTACGGAGCCGATTGGGGAGCGTGTAGCTTTTTTCGGAGCGTTGGAGCGGGAGTTGATTGAGTCACCGGACGAGGAGTTTCGTTTTCATAGTGGGGTGCCGGCATGAGGGCTGTTTGGGGTATAAGAAATTGGCTGGTCGGTTGCTTGCTGTGGGGGTTGTGTTTCGGTGCGGGGGCTTCGCTGCAGTTGCAAGGAGAGCGGGCGTCGCTGCGTGTGACGGAGCAAACGCTGGCGTCGGTGTTGGCGCTGTTTGAGGCGTATGGGGTTGAGGTGGTACTCGATCCGGCGTTGGCGATGGAGCGGGTAACGGGTGATTGGAAGAGCATTGAGGTGGGTCGGTTGGTGGAGCAGTTGGCGCATCCGCATGATTATGTGGTGGGTTGGCAGCGGTTAAATACACCGTTGGGAGCACTGGACCAGGTGAGCCGGATTGCGATTTTGGGCGAGGGTGTACAGGATGAGGAGGCGATGGTCGAGCGGAAGCCTCGGACGTTGGATGTGGTGCAGGGGGAGGATGGATCGCATTATATTCGGGGGGAGATTTTAGTTGGGTTTGAAGAGGGGTCGACTATCGCCGAGTTGAAAGAGCTCTTGCGGGCGGTAAATGGAACTGTACTCGAAGTGATTGATCCACCGGGGCTGTATCGGATTCGGGTGTCGGATAAGATGAGTGTGGAAGAGGCGCTGGCGAAGGCCCGGATGAGCCGGGGGGTGAGCGAGGGGGAACCTAACCGGGCGTTTTCGAATGAGGATCTGCCGGTGGTTTCGTTGAGCGGTACGCCGAGCGGTGTGAATTTGAATTTACAGCCGGGAGAGCGGGCGATTGCGGTATTTGATTCAGGGATTGATCCGGTGTATCAGAATTTACCGTTCATGCTAACGGCGTATAACGCGATTGACCCAGGGGCAGCGGTAGATGATCCGACGGGGCATGGAACATTGGTTTCAATGATCGCGGCGGGTGCGGTGGTGCCGGAGGGGATGCCGGCGAATGAGGAGTCGGTACGTGTGCTACCGGTGGCCCTTTTTGATGCGAATGGCTGGACCTCGTCGGAGGCGCTTTTTTCTTCCATCAACTATGCGTTAGAGCAGGGAGTTCGGGATTTCAATTGGAGTTTCGGGACAAGTGAACGGGTTCCTTTTTTCGAGGAGGCGATTCATCAGGCGGTGGAGCGGGGGGCACGCATTTATATTTCTTCGGGTAACGATGGTGCGGAGGGTTCGGTTTATCCGGCATCGAGTTCGTTAACGATTTCGATTGGTTCAGGTAGTGATAGTGGGATAGCGCCGTGGAGTAATTATGGAGCGGATGTGGATGCCTATTATCCGGGGGAGGTTTACTTTAATGGAAAACGGTATATCGGAACCTCTTTTTCAGCTCCTCTAGCAGCATATTTGAATGATCTTTCGGATTAGCAGGCGGGTTCGGCGGGGCGTTTGAGAACGAGGTGGAGGTCGTTATTGAATTGGGTTTGGAAGCCGGCTTCGCAGTAGGCGAGGTAGTAGATCCATTTGCGTTGGAAGGTTTCGTCGTAGCCCATTTCTTTTAGTTGGGCGGATCGATTTTCGCAGGCGTGGCGCCAGCGGCGGAGGGTTTCGGCGTAGTGGATGCCGATGTTTTCTAGGTGGTCGATATGGAGGGTGGAGTGGCGAGTCATGGCGTTGGAGAGTTCGGTTAGGGAGGGGAGGATGCCGCCGGGGAAGATGTGTTTTTGAATCCAGTCGGGGTTGCGGCGGTAGGCGTCGTAGCGTTGGTCGGGGATGGTGATGACTTGGAGGGCGATGCGGCCTCCGGGTTTGAGGAGGCGGTCGAGGGTGTGGAAGTAGGTGCCGTAGTAGGCGTGGCCGACGGCTTCGAGCATTTCGATGGAGACGATGCGGTCGTAGGTGCCGGTGGCATCGCG
>CAXGYR010000107.1:0-2926 GCA_964014015.1 uncultured Kiritimatiellaceae bacterium | reverse complement strand
AATTTGTTGGAAGACCGCTATTAAAGCTTTCTGTGTATGAAAGCTCAGGACCGCTTGCCGCCGACAAGGTCACTGACTCATTTGAGCAGAATGCTAATGAGCCACTGGCTGTAATTACCGTATCCGGTATTGAAAGGCTTGCTGGCACTGTAGTAGAGTCTAGAACAACTACCCCTTGTGGGTAAAGGGCTTTAAACCAATACAAACCAGGAGAAGAGGCTGTAATACTATTTGTAGTATCTCCAGTATTCCAAACGACATTAGAAACACTACTTCCCGCTGAGAGCTCAATTGATGCATCATTACATTGTGCTAATTGTATATCTACTAACGGATCAACAGGAGATGCCTCTGAACAGCTACTCAAGTGAAATGCAGTTAAAGTATCATTCGTTGAAGCTACCGTGTATGTTCTATTCCCATTCGGGCTCGCACATGAGGATAGCATTATATCGTGTGGGTCCGTCCAGGCGTTACCATTTATAAACTTAAATTCAACAGGGTCGCTAACAATTAAGGTGTCTGTTCTTTCATAAATAAGGTCTCCGTCTGCATCCAACATCTCTAGAGCGCCCGGCTGCCATGAATCCCATGAGCCCGCAACATGAACTCCTTTGATGCTATCGACAGTCTGGTTACGCATGTCCACGCGGAATGTCACCAAGGATGTGTTTATGTTTATAGTATCACTTAAAGTACACCCATCAGCATCTGTCGTAGTAACCCAATATGTGTTTGAAAGGTTTGAATATGGATAAATTGACTGAGTGCTATCTCCTGTACTCCACAACATCGAAGTATAATTTCCTGGATACGATAGTGTAACATTTGAAATGCCGTTATTAGCCTTTATGGTTTGAACTATTGAAGCGGCTCCTTGCTTAATATCACAAGGAGAGGTATAATACTGACCATAGTTTACAAATCCTTTTAATGCATCATCATACTCATCATGGATTACTGAGATATTCTTCGGGTTTGCTCCTGCATTCATCTCTGCAGTCGCTGAGTCTCCCCAGAAGTTATATCTCGCATCTTGACTAGCGGCAACGCTCTTTGATACAAGGTTTATGATATCATGCCCATTGTTTTCATAAATATTATTGCCATTGATTACCGCATCAACGCTACCATTTAGCACGACGCCACCAATACCATAGCTGGCATTCACTGAAGAAGTTGGACTAGACCACTTACCATTATAGCGAATGGTATTGTTTTTAAGTGTATCGGTGCCCGGATAATTTGAGGATGCATCCAAAAGCACACCATTAAATTGATTACCGCTCCAGGTATACCTTCCCGCATGCTCAACGGTATTGCCAATAATATTCGCACTACCATTGTACTTATATATACCATTATAATACGTTGAGTCTATCGTGTTATTTTCTACATGCCACTTACTTGATCTTGCTGAATATAGATATAATCCATAACGAGTAGATAACGTGGTATTGTTGTTTACCGTAGCCCTCGATGGCGCCTGACCGTTAAGCTGAACTCGAATACCATCACCATTTACGTTTCGCCCTTGAACACTATTGTTCGATACGGTTACATGAATGCTATCCATTGATAAGCCGTAGTTATAATGTCTAACCTCTAGCTCTGCATTACTGTTCCTGTGGACCGTATTGTTTGAAACATCTATATAAGCCGCATACTGAGCAGAACTACTGCTAACTTCTGAGTTTGCATCTACTTCTATATAACCATAATGCATCGTGTTATTCTTAACACTTAATTTCATGCGTCGCTGATCGCTGCTGCCCCTTTGATCACCCTTTACGTAAAGACGATCTGTACCAGATGATCGATCATTATGAAATATATTATTTTCAACCTTCTTGTACGCGCTCCTTCCGTAAGAATAAAATTCTCCATTATACACTCTGTTATTCGTGAACTCTACAGGACGGAAACTCCAATACTCATCACAGTAATATGCAGCACCACCCGCTCGGAAAACAGAATTATGAACCTTTATCGAGTCTCGCGATAATGAGTTGCCCCAACCCCAAGAGATATTATTGAAATATTCCGAAGAATAGTCATCCGCAGAAATCGCTTTTATATAGTGTGCTATTTTCGCATAGCTAATATCTATCGATCCTACTTTGTCCCAGTTGGATGAATAAGTCGATGGCATTTCATTTGTATTTGCATCGTAAGAAAAAATACCGTACCAGTCTCCAGACGCTGGATTTTGTGCGTTAGAAATAAAGGAAATAGAATCTGTCGCATTACCGTTCGCCTTAAGTGTTCCAGAAACGCGGATCTCAATCCTATTCGCATCCTCTCCTGCAGACATGTCGTCGGAATTCGCAAATCTTATGACCGCTCCCGGATCTACAGTTAACGTTACGGAGTCTGGAATAATGACGTCTCCCGTTAAGAAGTAGGGACTGTTCGCTTTTGTCCACGTCGTATTGCTCATAATAAAGCCCGAAGGAACTTCTGTCATTCCGTAGAATGAAGTGGATGTTAATGTAGATGCATTGCCAAAGTCATCAGCAGGGTCATTATAATTTACCGTAACCATATCTCCCGCATCTACCTGCAAAGCACCGTCTTTCGCTACCGCACCCGTTGGGTCAAACAATACCGAAGCAGAGAAAACGCCCGTGCTTACACCCGTCTCTGTCAAAACAATACTTTCCGCTGAGGTCTCTTTCGTGCTGCTTACCAAAACACTCAGGGTGTCTGCCGCTGTGGCGGATGCATTGCGGTCTGCGTCAGAAACTCTTATCCTCAATGTATCGCCCTGAGGATAGTTAAATGCTGTGCCTCCTGTAGCGTTTAGAAGCTCTAATATTCCAGATACATTTAACGATGTTGGAGTTCCATCGATAGTATCTACATAACCGGCATAGTTTACAAATCCTTTTAATGCATCATCATACTCATCATGGATTACTGAGAT
>CAXGYR010000106.1:0-2995 GCA_964014015.1 uncultured Kiritimatiellaceae bacterium | reverse complement strand
AAATTGGTGTCGGGAACAACGGTTCAGGATGGTAAGTATGCGGTAGTTCGGGGTTTGCCGGACCGGTATGTGGTGTCGCTATTAAACGGCGTTCGGCTGCCAACCTCTGATCCGGATAAACGGGCGGTTCAGCTAGATCAATACCCCTCATCGTTGATTGAGAGTGTTCAGGTGGTTAAGTCGTTTACACCGGATCAGCAGGGGGATGCATCAGGCGGAGCGGTGGATATTGTTTTGCGGGGTATTCCAGCAGAGCGTGTTCTTAAATTCAGTGTGGGTACGAAGTGGAACGAAAATGATGCCGCTGGTGATACTTTTTTGACCTACACATATCGTGACAATAATTTTTTTGGTGAGAGAACATTTAATCCGCCGCCAGATGCAGCGGAAGAGGGTAGCAATGGCGCGCCAAATTATAGGGATCCATCGGCACAAGAAGTTACGGCCTCATTTGGTATCAAGAAAAGCGAGCAACCACATAATCTAAGCTGGGGTGTTGAGGTTGGTGAACGTGCAGAAGTCAGTTTATCTGGTGAGGACATATCGGTGGGCTTCTTGGCGGCTTTTAACCATGAGTTGCAAGCGAAGCATAGAACCGAAACTTCTGATAGGTACATATATGGGACGGGAAGTACTTTTAAAATTAGTGGTGTAAATGAAGATGCCAACTCCGCCTTTTTTGAGCAGCTGGGTAGTGATGCTGTGGGGCTTTCCGAGTTGCTTGATATAACCAAAAGCACGGAAGAGGTTAACTGGAATGGTGCTCTGGGCGCAGGGATTGAACATGCTTTGATCGATGTCAATTTTCTGCATTTGTTTACGCATAATACTCAGGATGATGCGATTCAGGCAACCGACACGCGTGGGCGGAATCAATTCAATTCGGCTTATATAGACTTTGTTGATGCCTCGTCTGATTTAGTCGAGAAACAATCTAAATATTATCTACCCTATCGTAAGTCAGAAAGTATTTTCTACACTGAACGTGACACTACTTCGGATCAACTTAGTTCTAAAATAACGCTTCCTTTGCAACCGATATCGCTGCATGCATTTGAATTTAAAGAGCCTCAGATTAATGTGAAATTATCTAGCAGTTCGTCGGCTTTAAAGCAGCAGAACGAAATTTTAGATTATTATTGGTATCCTGGTGAAAAACTGTTTGAGAACGATTCTGAATTTGATGGCAGCGCAGGCTATGACTCAAATGTCGACGTAAGTTCATACTTTCCCAGTGCAGGACAGGCAGCAGCTTATGGTAGGATATTAGGCTGGTTTGTACCTGAGGCAGCGTGGTTAAACTCGTTTACAAATTCTGTGGGTGAGATATATGAACTAGAAGTGGAAGAAAATGCATATGATAGCACCCAAATACCGCGGCTCGTCAGAGAATTTATTGAGCAAAAGCCTAATTTAGGCTACGTCATACCTACACACGGTTGGCAAAATGAAAAGTATAATCGATCAGGAGCGATTCCCCGTGCCGAGGCAGGTATTGCTTCCAATGGAACTTACGTTGCTCTTGATGCGGGTGATCAGCTTGGAAACTACCAACATATTTGGCAAAAAATAGTAGAAGAAAGTGATCAATCCGCATTTGATTACAAATGGGATTTCGAGAACTGGACCGACGATACGGGATATTTGAAGGTGGGGCTATTTCAAGATAGTGTAGAGAGAACGTTCTTTCAGCAGACCATGAGTAACAAAAAACCGGCTACATTTATTAATTATGAATTAAGCGGAAACTGGGAAGATAATTTAGCTGACCTTTTTGTTGCGAATTCAAATACAGCAATCTACAGCGCCTTTTCTGACATTCAATACGATGGGGAGCAAAATCTGGATGCTTATTTCTACATGATAGACTTGCCTGTTACGGATTATTTGACGCTTCGCGGCGGATATAGGCACGAAGAGTTTGAGTTGAAGACCTTCCTCGATCCAGATAATTTGGAATTTGCACGAACAATATATCCTAACGGTGGATTAGGGCTTTTAATTGAAGAAGGTGATGGTTACCAGCAAGATGCAGAATACTCCCGAAAAGACCAATTGCCTTCATTTGGATTTGATTTAAATCCGTTCGATAATATTACTTTCCGATTTAATTATGCAGAAACTGTTGCTAAGCAACAGTTTAAAGAGGTGGTTCCTGTTATTCAGAGAAAATATATCGGAGCCGATCCTTTTTATGGAAATTCAGATTTGCGGGCGAGTCCGGTTAAAAACTTTGATTACCGTCTAGATTATACTCCCTATCCTGGTGGACTGCTTTCCCTATCATACTTTAGCAAAGATATAGATGACCCAATTCAATATTATAAGGGTCAGGATGATTATGGTGGCACGTATACATTTGTTAGAAATTATCCGTTCGCATGGGTTGAGGGTTTTGAATACGAAATGAGGCAGGATTTGAGTAAATTTATGTCTTCTTTGGAGGGAATAAAAGTCGGTTTTAACTACACTGTTATCGAGGGTGAAGTGGATTTAGGGGATAATGAGAAGAGTGACGTGATGGAGATGCCTGAATCACTTTATAATCTGTTTTTAACCTACAACTTTGACGTGATGGATCTTCGTTTAGGTGTTTTTTATACCTTTAAAGGCGATACACTCAGTGCGGTTAAAAATACCGTTGGGTCGCCTACTCCGGCAGAATACAATCTGGGATATGGAGCGCTGAATATGACGCTTTCAGCCAGGCTGACAGAGAGTTTAAAGCTAAGCTTTAAAGTTAAGAATTTGACAAACCCAGATATTGAAACGGTTTATCGTGAAGATGGATATGAGGATGCATTGCGTAGGTCATACTCAACTGGACGCGAGTATTCGCTGGGGATGAGTTACAGTTTTTAGGATTAAATGGGAGAACGGATGATGAAGTTGAGCAGAGTATTGATGGGGCTATTGCTGGTGCAGGTGGCTCAGGCTTCGGAGCTGGAGTTGACGAAGGAGACGCTGGCGAAGTGGGTTGAGACGCGGAAGCTGA
>CAXGYR010000105.1:0-3105 GCA_964014015.1 uncultured Kiritimatiellaceae bacterium | reverse complement strand
GTGGATTTTTTCGATTTTTTGCGGGAGGGGCAGCATGAGGCGGCGGGTGAGGCGGGTACGTCGATCCGGCTGGCGAATAGTTTATATCGGATTGCTTATCATTTTTATAAGGAGCGGTTTATTCCGCCTGGAGCCGCGGACCGATCGCTGGTAGGGAATTTTCTGCAGAATTTATCTCAGTCTCCGGAGGAGCGGCCGGTGCGGGGTACGGGGCTTGGGGCGACGATAAAGTCGAAGTTCAAGAAGAAGGTGCAGCAGGCGTATATGAAGACGCAGATGGGCGATATTGAACAGATGATTGTGCAGGAGCTATCGCGGGTGCTGGATGAGGATGAGCGGGAGCATGAAGAGGGGGGAGATAATTTTGCATCGGCGTGTCGGATTAGTCAGGAGTTGAGTTTTGTTTTTTTGAAAAAAGCGGCGGAAAAGATTCGGAAAGGGGAGTTGATTGGTTCGTTGCAGGCGATTTCCTCCTTGGGTCCGATGGCGTTGGGGGTAACGCCGTATGTGACGGCGTTTTCGAGCCAGCATCGGGATGAGGCATTTTTGCGTGAGGTGTGTCGTTCATTTCCGGCGGCGGCGGGATTAGAGAAGCGGAGTGGGCGCAAGGCATGGGTGACGGATACATTTGAGGATGTGAATGGGGTGACGAAGACAATTCGGACGTTAGCGGGTATGGCGCATGATTCACAGATTCCTATTACGGTGGTGACGTGTTTGGAGGTGACGCCGGATGTGCCGTTTCCGTTGAAAAACTTTAAGCCGGTAGGGTCGTTCCGGTTGCCGGAGTATGAATCGCTGTTAATTAGTTATCCGCCATTTATGGAGATGGTTGCTTATTTTGAGGAGGAGCAGTTTGATGAAGTGATAATCTCGACACCTGGTTCGCTGGGGTTGATCGCGCTAGGTGCGGCTAAGATGCTGGGGCTGTCGGTGAAAGGAATTTATCATACGGATTTCCCCCGATTTTTTGCGGATATCACGGAGGATGAGCGTCTGGGTGAGATGGCGTGGCGGTTTATGCGCTGGTTCTATGGAAAGATGGATGAGGTGCTGGTGCCGACGATGCAGTATAAGGAGTTGTTGGTGAAAGGCGGCTTTGACCCGACGATGATTGATGTGATGCCACGGGGCATTAACCTGAAGAAGTTTAACCGTTCGTATCGGGAGACGGGATTTTATGCAGAACGGGGTTTGTCGGGCGGATTCACGTTTGTGTATGCGGGGCGGATTTCGCGGGAGAAAAATATCGAGGTGTTGTTGAAGGCGTATGCGCTTCTGAAAGAGCGGGGCGTAGTAGCGGATTTAGTGTTGGTGGGCGATGGGCCATTACGGGAAATGCTTGAGGAGAAATATGCTTCGGAGCGGCTGCTTTTCACGGGTTATCTGCATGGGGAGGAGCTGGCGCGGGCGTATGCAAGTGCGGATCTGTTTGTGTTCCCAAGCATGACGGATACGTTTGGCAATGTGGTACTTGAGGCGCATGCTTCTGGTTTGCCAGCAATCGTTTCGAATGAGGGCGGGCCGCAGGAAATTGTGGCCTCGCATGGTTCCGGGTTGATTGTGGATATGCATTCGGCTGAGGCGTTGGCCGATGCGATGGAGCGGGTAGTAAAGGATTCGGGACTATTCGAAGAGTTGAAAAAGCGGGCAGAGGCGAAGGCGAAGGCGAGTAGGTGGGAAGATGCATTGCAAAAGTTATAGGCTGATCGGATGCTGTCTGCTTTGGGTTTTTTCGGCGGGTGCGTTGGAGACATTGCCGTTGCTGGAGAAGGGACCGGCTCTTACGCTGCTGGAGAAGAAAAAGTCGATTGAGGCAAACGTATCGGGTTCAGTTGATGTGGGCTTTGAGCGGATGCTTGCTTTGTATGAGAGTCCGTCGATGGTGTTGCGTATTCAGCAGGTGTATCGGGACTATGTGGTAGGGGACGAGGGGGTTGAGTTTGAAATTGAAGAGGTGGAGCCGCGCCGATATGCGTATGTGAACCGTAAAGGAGAGCAGACGGTGGTGGAAGAGGTGCATCGAGCTCGATCGAATGCGGGTGGATTTGATCTGATTTTGTATACGGCGGGGCAGCGTTTTTTTGGCGCGTATGAAGCCGTCATACATATTCAGTTGCAGCGGGGTGATGGGGAGAAGAGTGAATATCGTGCAGCGGTGTATGCCTATCCTAAAAATTCGTTAAGTCGTTTTTTTGGCCGGCATTTGGGATTAGTTGAGGGGTTTTTTAAGCGTAAGACGGTGGAGATGGAGGCACTTACGGTTGAGGTTTGCGGCTACATGGATCAGCCGGTGAAGGAGGATCGTTAGTTACCGATGGGGGAACAGCTTGCGAAAAGTAATGCTGAATATAGTGCCGCCGACGAGTAGATAGAAGTGATAGGTGAAAAAGCGCCACAGTAGAATGGTGACACCGGTAAGTTCAATGGAGATGAAGCGGGGGAGAATAATGGCGGCTAGGATTTCAATGCTGCCACCGCCTCCGGGAGCGATGACGACCATGCCGATGAGATAGAGCATTCCCTGAATAAAGATAAGCGGTAGAGGACTTATATTGCTTCCAAGCAGCCAGATAGCGATGGGCAGTACGCTGTAGCGGCTACAGAACTGGAGTGCCGTGAGGAGTAGGTTGATGCAGAGGTGTCCGCGGTGCTGGCTGAAAATACGGCGGGTTGCGGCTTTTCCGTTTTGAAAACTTTCGATGAGTTTCTGTTTCCAGACCCGTAAGCGGGCCGCGAGTCGGTAGTGCTGGTAGAAGGATCTTTTTTTGAGCGTTAGGTGAAGGCGGTTACGGTTGAGATAGAGGAGGAGAGGAATTAGAAGGAGGTATAGTAGATGGGGGGAAGGCGTATTGAGTTGCCAGTTAGGTTCACTTGGAAGCTGTTGGAAAAGGGTGATGATGGCAAAGGGGGCAAGTAGACTGAAAAAGAGAACGTCTAGAAAGATGTCGGCGGCAAGCAATGCGCCACCGTCAGAGTAGGGAATGCCTGATTTTTTGAGGAAGCTGAGACGAACGGCGGTACCGCCGACACCGCCGGGAGAGGCGGCGATGCCAAATTCGGAAGCGATGGCAATGGCAACGGAGCGGCGATAGGAAAGGGGTT
>CAXGYR010000104.1:0-3184 GCA_964014015.1 uncultured Kiritimatiellaceae bacterium | reverse complement strand
GGCGCTTCAAGCGCATCTGTCAACTTACCAAAGTTCTTTCTTTCAGCCATGCCAAAACCTTCCGGTTACCGGTGAACAATACGGCTCGTACCACCTCGAGGGCGCTACGAGCTACTTATGCGCCACACACGCAGCGCTTCTAGAACAAAAGGCGACCCGCCTTATTTCAGTTCTACGCTTGCTCCAGCACCTTCCAGTTTCGCTTTGATCTCTTCGGCTTCTTCTTTGGAAACGCCGGTCTTGATGCTTGAAGGCGCACCATCAACCAACTCTTTCGCCTCTTTCAAGCCCA
The DNA here is from genome assembly GCA_964014015.1 of uncultured Kiritimatiellaceae bacterium. GTDB lineage: Bacteria > Verrucomicrobiota > Kiritimatiellia > Kiritimatiellales > Pontiellaceae > Pontiella. Next base: position 2,892 of record CAXGYR010000104.1, on the reverse strand, counting down.
AGCCAGTCAACCCACGCAACTCCTTGATCACCTGGATCTTCGAACCGCCTGCAGCCGTTAACACAACCTCAAACTCTGTCTGCTCAGCCGCGCCACCACCTTCGTCGCCACCGCCGCCACCTGGAGCCGCAACTGCAACTGCTGCCGGAGCTGCTGCCGTTACACCCAGACGATCTTCCAATGCGGAAACCAGCTGTGAGAGTTCCAATACAGAAATCGTTTCAACCCAATCTACGAATTCCGCCATCTTACCTTCGAGTACTACTTCTTCTTTTACTTCTTCGGACATGTCATACCTCCATTAAAAAATTGTCTATTCGACAAACTTAACCTTCTTGTTCTTTTTTACTGCGCGCCGCTTCCAACACATACACCAGGCTGGAAACCTTATTATTCAAAACACCCACCAACTGACCTTTCGGTGCCTGAAGTGTACCCAGCAACATCGCCTGTAGCACTTCTTTCGCGGGCAACTTAGCCAGCTGATTCACTTCATCCGCCGTGATGCTCTTACCTTCAACCACGCCACCGCGAATCGTTGGCTTTTCATTCTCTTTGGTGAAATTGCGAATTACCTTCGCCACCTCAACCACGTCACCCTCGCCATATATCATAGCCGACTGACCTTTGAGCATCTCTTGCAAATCACCTTCAACCGCACGCGAAAGCATCCGATTTTTCACCACACTAAAACGAGCCCCATTCTCCCGCAAAGAATCTTTCAACGCCGAAGTCATCGGCATATCCATGCCTGTATAGTCCGCAATGATCATGTAGAGCGAATCTTCTACCCGCTCATCAATCTCCGCCGCCATCGCCGCCTTCTCTGGGCGAACTCCTTTTTCAACCGGTTTCATCAAACTATCCCTTCTTCGCTTACGCTGAAACTTCCTTCAACGCCACCCGTAGTCCCGGCCCCATCGTGCTCGAAACCGTACAACGCTTGATATACGTACCCTTCGCACTCGCCGGACGCGCTCCATGAATCGCATCCACTACCGCTTGCGCATTTTCCAACAAAGCCGCCTGCTCAAACGAGCGCTTACCAAACGGAACGGCAATGTTCCCGTTCCGGTCCATGCGGAACTCAACCCGACCCGCTTTCAGCTGTGTCACAGCTGCCGCCGTATCGTCCGTCACCGTGCCCGTCTTCGGATTAGGCATCAAGCCACGCGGCCCCAAGACCCGCGCCACTTTCCGCACTTCCTTCATCGCATCCGGAGTCGCTACCGCCGCATCAAAATCTGTCCAGCCGTCCTGCACTTTCTTAATCAGTTCCTCAAAACCAACTTCCGCCGCGCCCGCCTCCCGAGCCGCATCCGCCGCATCGCCCGTTGCAAAAACAATCACGCGCACATCCTTACCAGAACCATGCGGCAATGCTACTGTCGAACGAATCGCTTGATCTGATTTTGTCGGATCAACACCCATCCGAAAAGCAAACTCAATCGTCTCATCAAATTTAGCGGTCGGGTTCTCTTTCAAAAAAGAAATTGCCGTCTGCAACTCATAATCCGTCTCGCGATCCATCTTCTCACAAACCGCTTCGTATTTTTTTCCGCGTCCCATGCTTACTCCACCTCAATTCCCATGCTGCGAGCTGTACCCTCAATAATCCGAACAGCGGCATCCATATCACTCGCATTCAAATCCTTCTTCTTCGTCTCAACGATCTCTTCCAGTTGAGCCCGGGTCACTTTGCCCACTTTATCCCGGTTCGGAACACCCGATCCCTTAGCTAGCCCCGCTGCCTTTTTCAACAGAACTGCCGCCGGAGGACTCTTTGTCTCGAACGAAAAACTGCGGTCTTCATACACCGTGATCACCACCGGAATAACCAATCCGGCCTGATCCTGCGTTGCCGCATTATATGCCTTACAAAACTCCATGATATTCACACCATGCTGACCCAGTGCCGGTCCAACCGGAGGAGCTGGGTTTGCCTGTCCTGCGGGAATCTGCAACTTGATATATCCTGAAACTGCTTTCGCCATAATTAACCTCAAATCCTACTTAATCTGTGACTCGCTCCACTTGCCAGTACTCCAGTTCCACTGGCGCTGTTCGACCAAAGATCGAAACCGAAATCTTCAACTTGCCGCGCGCTGGATCAACCTCTTCAATAATCCCGCTGAAATTCATAAACGGACCGTCCGTAACTTTAATCGTCTCATTCGGCTCAAACGTAACTTTCGGCGCAACGACTTCCTTCTTATCCTCGATCTGATTTACAATACTATTCACTTCATCATCACTCAGAGGAGCCGGACGCTCACCACCCAGAAAACCAATTACTCCCGGTGTGTTCTGTACAAACGACCACGACTCTGGAATCACCTGTCCATCTTCCTGGAAGAGATCGATATGGATCAGCACGTAGCCCGGGAAAAATTTACGGTTCACCGTACTCTTTTTCCCCTGTTTCACTTCCGAAACTGTCTCCGACGGTATCAGCACTTCACCGATGAACTCACTCATCTCTTCCTGCTGCACACGACTGGCAATATTTTTCTGAACTTTCAGTTCGTGCCCTGAAAGTGCATGCAGTATGAACCACTGTTTCGCCATCTCGCGTACCATCCCTATCGGATTATTAGTCCAAGTAAATTTACGTTAATCACATCACACAAACCCACAAAGGCACCGAGAATAATCACCGCAACAATCACCACCAGCGACTGACCCAACAACTCCTTGCGTGTCGGCCAAGCACATTTCACCAACTCAACTTTGACCTCTTCAACAAACGTCTTAATCGAGCTGATTCCCTGATTGATCTTACTCATATCTCTATCCTCTGTTCAAATTGGCAGGTGAGAAGGGAGTCGAACCCCTAACCCCCGGTTTTGGAGACCGGTGCTCTGCCAATTGAGCTACTCACCTGTCTGCAAA
>CAXGYR010000103.1:0-3234 GCA_964014015.1 uncultured Kiritimatiellaceae bacterium | reverse complement strand
GTGGGGGGTGGCGATGTAGGGGGGATTGGAGATGATGGCGTCGTAGGTGTCGTCGGGGCGGTCGCTGAGTAGGTTGTTGTGGTGGAGGGTGATGCGTTCTTGGAGGGTGTGCTTTTTGGCGTTTTCGTAGGTGAGTTGGAGGGCGTCGGTGGAGGTGTCGACGGCTTCGATTTTGGCGTGGGGCAGGTGGTGGGCGAGGGTGAGGGCGATGCAACCGCTGCCGGTGCCGACGTCGATGAGGCGGGGATTGGGGTGGTGGGCGAGGGGGCTTTGGAGGATGGTGTCGATGAGTTGTTCGGTTTCGGGGCGGGGGATGAGGGCGCGGGGGTCTGTGTTGAATTGGAGGCCGTAGAAGTGGGTGGTGCCGATGATGTATTGGAGGGGTTCGTGGTTGAGGAGGCGTTGTAGGTGGGGTTCGAGGGTGTCGGGATGGGGGGGTGGTTGGCTATAGATTTCTAGGGGTTTGCAGTGGAGGTGGTGGGCGATGAGTTCTTCGATGGTGCGTTGGGGGTTGTCGTGTCCGGTTTGTTGGAGGCGTTGGGTGAGGGCTTGAACGAGTGGCAACATGGATTATTTGTAGTTGCGTGGTTCGATGCCGAGGTTTTTGATGCGGTAGTTGATGATGCGTTGGGTGGTTTGGAGGTAGCGGGCGACGGCGGCGGCGTTGCCGCGATGTTTTTTGAGGGCGTCGATAAGAATTTCGCGTTCGTAGCCTTCGACCATCTGTTTGAGGTTGGCGCCGTCTTCGGGGATGAAACCGGTGCGGGTTTCGTCGCTGGTTTGCAGGGAGGGGGGAAGGTTGAAGCCGTGAACGACGCCGTCGGCGGAGGTGAGAACGGAGCGTTCGATACAGTTTTCGAGTTCGCGGACGTTGCCGGGCCAGTGGTAGGCCATGATCATGTTGATGGCGCTGGTGGAGATGCGCTTCATCTCTTTTCCGTAGAGTTCGGCGTATTTTTGGAGGAAGTGGTCGGCGAGAAGAAGGATGTCGGATTTACGTTCGCGGAGTGGGGGGAGGAGGATGGGGAAGACGTTGAGGCGGTAGAAGAGGTCTTCACGGAAGATTTCGTCGGCCATGCCTTTTTCAAGGTTACGGCTGGTGGCAGCAATGACGCGGACGTTGACGGTGATGGTTTCGTTGCCGCCGACGCGTTCGAAGGATTTTTCCTGTAGGACGCGGAGTAGGCGAACTTGTACGGCGGGGGAGATGTCGCCGATTTCGTCGAGGAAGATGGTGCCGCCATTGGCGAGTTCGAAGCGGCCTTTGCGTTGTTGTTGGGCGCCGGTGAAGGCGCCTTTTTCGTGCCCGAAGAGTTCGCTTTCGATGAGGTTTTCGGGAAGGGCGGCACAGTTGACGCTGATGAAGGCGTTGTTTTTGCGGGGGCTGTTGAAGTGGATGGCGCGGGCGATGAGTTCTTTGCCGGTACCGGATTCGCCGCGGACTAGGACGGTGGCGGTGCTGTCGGCGACCTGAATTATTTGTTCATAGATGAGGCGCATGGCGTTGCAGTTGCCGACCATGTTGTCGATGCTGTAGCGGTTGCCGAGTTGGCGGCGGAGCATTTCGTTTTCGGATTCGAGGGCGTTGCGTTCTTCGATCTCTTCGCGAATGGTGGAGACGGCAGAGGCGAGGATTTGGGCGACGTGTTCGAGGAAGAGGGCGTAGGTTTCGAGGGCGGAGGCATCGGTGGCGGGAATGTCGATGCTGATGGTACCGATGACTTCTTTGTGGTGGATGATGGGTACGCAGATGAAGGCGACTTTTTCGTCGTCACGAGCTTTGGTGCGGTTGAGGAATTCGGTGGATTGGCTGATGTCGGCGATGATTTCGATTTGACCGGTTTCGGCGACTTTGCCGGTGATTCCTTCTCCTAATTGGTATTCACCGCGTTCCATTTGGCGTTCGGAGAGACCGCTGGAGGCTTCAATGTTGAGGACGTTGGTGCCTTGTTTGCGGAGGGTGAGGGTGCCGCGGAGTACACCGAGTTCGGTCTCCATGATTTGGAGGACGTCGTTGAGAAGTTGGGAGATGTCGTGCTGGCGGGAGGATACGGTTTGAGAGATGCGGTATAGAAGTTGAAGCTCTTGTTGGCTGTTATTCATGAATTTTTCCTACATAATTGAAAAGAAGGCAAATATGTAGCAGAGGATGGGAAAACGACACAACTGTAGAGTGTGATTATTTTCGTTTTTTGCGGGGGTTTCGTCGGCGTGGGTTGTTGCGGGGCGGGGCTCGTTTGACGGGATTTTCACGGCGTTGTTGGCTCCAGAATTCGAGTAGTTCATGGTTTCGATCATTATTTTTGGCGGTGTATTTGAGGTAGAGGAAGGCGTCGAGAAATCCGGGGGACTGCATGAAGCGCTGCGGCTGGCGGCCTTCTGTTTTACGGAAGCGGAGCTGGTTGGTCATGATATCGCATACCTGATAGATTACAACTTTGGGGATGCGTACTTGAGAACAGATAGAGCTGAGGTGTTGATAAACGGTATCACGGGCGGCATCAAAGGGGGCTTTGCCTTTTTCGATTTGTTCTTCGATGAGGGTTTCGTGATATTCGCCAAAAATTAGGGCGAAGAGGAGGCAGGGATGAATGTCGAGATTGTTTTCGCGCCAGCGGTCCATTTGTTCGAGTGCTTGAATGACCCATTCGTGGCGTTGGGTGTCTTGTTCGACCCAGTAGGAAAATGAGGAGAACATGGGGCGGATGAGGTCGGCTTTTTCTAGCCAGTGGTAGACATGTTTGGCATGACCGCAGAAGAAGAGTTTCTGGACTTCTTCAAACATGCGGGAGGGGCTTGCTTGTTCGAGAAGCGGAGCGTTGCGGCGGATGGAGTCGAAGTCGGCGGGGTGAATCTGAAGGTCGAGGGTGCCGGCGAAACGGGCGGCGCGGATCATGCGAACGGGATCCTCGGTGAAGCGGCGGTCTGGGTCGCCGATGACGCGTAGCAGGCGATCTTCTAAATCTTGAAGTCCGTTGGCGTGGTCGATTACGGTGAAGTCGGCGGCATTGTAGAAGAGGGCATTGATGGTGAAGTCGCGGCGAAGCGCATCTTCCTGAGGTGAGCCGAATAAATTGTCGCGAACGACGAGGCCGTCGTTGACGGTCATGGTGCGTCCTTGTTGAGCGTCTTCTGGTGTGGTGGGTACGGGGGCACGGAAGGTGGAGGTTTCGATTATTTCATTTTTGAAGAGGACGTGAGCAAGGCGGAAACGGCGGCCGATGATACGGCAGC
>CAXGYR010000102.1:0-3510 GCA_964014015.1 uncultured Kiritimatiellaceae bacterium | reverse complement strand
TTCCCTACACGACGCTCTTCCGATCTAGGCGGTTGCCGATGCCGTATTTGGAGTAACCTGCGTGGCGGGGCTGGTGGGCGATTTCGATCTCTTTGACGTGGAGGCCTTGGAGCTTGAGTAGGGTGGTGAGGAAGCGGTGTGTTCCGTTGAAGATGAGGATTTCGGCTAGGGCTTCGCGGCGGATGATGCGGAGGTTGCAACCGGCGTCGGCGACGGGTACGCCGGTGATCCAGTCGCGGTAGCCGTTGGCGACGCGGGAGGAGAGGCGGCGGATGTAGGTGTCGTTACGCTGCGTGCGGACGCCGCAGACGGCGTCGGTTTCGGGGGTTACGTGTTCGAGGAGGCGGGGAATCTCGTGGGGGGGGTTCTGGAGGTCGGCGTCGAGGGTGGCGATGAGGGTGCCGCGGGCGTGACGAAAGCCGGTGGCTAGGCTGGCACTTTGTCCGGCGTTGGCGGTGTGAAAGAGGCCGCGAACGGTGGGGTATTGTTGCTGTAGCTGGCGGATGCGTTCGGCGGTGCGGTCGGTGCTGGCGTCGTCTACGAGAATAATTTCGTAAGTTAGGTCGGTGGCTTGGAGTGCTTGGGTGATGGCGTGGGTGAGTTCGGGTAGGCACTCTTCTTCGTTAAAAGCGGGGGCGATTACGGTGAGTTGGGGAGTGGATGGGTTCATTTGGATGCTTGGATGGTTTTGTTTTTGCGTTCGAGGGAGAGGTTGTAGAGGGCAACGAAGATGGGGAAGAAGTAGGAGATGATGCCGACGGAGTCGTTTTTACCGAAGATAAAGTAGGCTAGGCAGCAGCCGCTACCAAAGAGGCTCATGATCCAGAAGAGTGTGGGCATGACGGAGCGACCGTGGCGTTTGGAATAGTATAGCTGAACAAACCAGCGGCCGGTGAACATGAATACGCCGGTGTAGCCGATAATCTTCCAGCCGGTGATACGGGCGCCGAAGAGTTCTATGATGGTTTCGTGCATGGTTCCTCCAGAAAAAGGGACGGTTCCAGAATGCGGGGATGCCTGCAAGACATTTTCTGTTTCCCGATTGATCGGGGTATGGGATTTTGCGAGTGTAGCTTGGATGAGTGAGGTGCATGATCAGGTGGAGTGGGATGAGGATGGAGCGGCATGGCGCCGGCTTACTATCCGATTGCTGGCGGGAGTTGCCCTTTTTCGGGTGGTGTTCAATGCGTTCTACCCGTTGGATGTGTCTGGGGATGAGGCGTATTATTGGGATTGGGGACGTCAGCTTGACTGGGGTTATTTTAGTAAGCCCCCGCTGATCGGATGGACAAATGGGTTGTTACGCTGGCTGGGGGTAGATCATCCGGTTGGGATGCGCTGTTTTTCTACGTTGCTGGGAACGGCTGGCTTGTGGGGTGTGTATTTGTTAATGGCGCGTATGTTCACGCGGTCGACGGGGTTTTGGGCGGTGGTGGCGTTGGTGGCAACGGTGGGGAATGCGGCGTTGAATGTTTGTTTGACGACAGATGCGTGGCTGATGCCGTGTTGGGTGGGGGCGCTGTATAGTTTCTGGCGGTATATGGAGGCGCCGAGCGTTCGCTGGAGTTTGCAGACGGCGCTGTTTGTGGGTCTGGGCGTATTGGCGAAGCAGATGATGCTGCTCTTTTTTCCGTTTGCACTGATCTTTCTTTTGCTGGAGCGGCGGGCGTTATTGGGGCGGGGGTTGACGTGGCTGTGCGCGGGCGTTCCGTTGTTGTTTCTATTGCCTTCACTGATTTGGAATGCGCGGAATGAGTGGATTACGTTTACGCACACGGGGGATCATTTTAGTAAGGCTGGATTCTCCATTGTTGATTCGTTAACGACGTTTGGTGAGTTCTTGGGAGGGCAGGCGGGGTTGATGACGCCGTTGCTGTTTGGTGGGATGCTGTGGGCGTTGGTTTGGGTGGTGCGTTCGTGGAGATCGGTGGGGGCGGGGTTGAAATATTTGACGGTGTTTGCGTTGCCGTGGGTGGGATTTTTGTTGTTTTCGTTCAAGAAGACGGTCAATCCGAATTGGCCGTTGCTGTTTGATGTGGCGGGAATTTTGCTGTTTGCGGGGGTGGCTAGTGTGCAGGGTGAGGCGGTGCGCAGGTGGTATCGGCGAGCGGTGTGGGTTGGTGTGGTTTTTACGGTTTTGTTTTATGGAATGCTGCAAGGGGTGCCGCGGATTGGGCTTGATTTGACGCGGGTGGTACCACTGCGGGAGATCAGTGGGTGGTCGGCATATGGTGAGCGGATTGGGGCGTTGCATGCGGGGGTGCCGCGTCCGGAGAAGACGATGTTGATTGCGTGTGGGCATCGCTATTATGCGGCGGCGTTGGCTTTTTATCATCCGGAGCGTCCGCGGGTGTTTCATTGGCATCCCGATCCGAAGGTGAATTCGCAGTATGATTTGTGGGAGCAGCCAAGTGCGGCGATGGGTTGTGATGCGTTGGTGGTGGTGCATGGGGATGGGGCGGTTCCGGCGTCGTTGGCGGAGCGATTTGAGCGGGTGGAGAAGGTAGATCAGTTTTCGGTGCCGGAACAAGGAAAGCGTGTTCGACGGTATGGAGTGTATTTAGGTGTGGGGTGGCGAGATGCGTGAACAGCGGGATAGACCGGGTCGTTGGTGGCCGTTGGTGTTGGGCGTGGTGGTTACGGTGGTAGTAGCTTTGCTGAATTTGGATGTGCGGATTCAGGATGGGTTGGCGCGTCCACAGTCGTTGGATTGGGTGTTGTCGGGAAATGGATTTGAGCGGTGGGTGTACCATCAGGGGCCGTTGATTCCGATGAGTGTGTTTGTGGTGGGGCTGGTCGTTTGGTTGGGAAGTTTCGGGGTGAAGCGTTGGCGGCGTTGGCGGCGGACGGGGGCGTATGTGGTGTTGTGTATGCTGTTGGGACCGGGGTTGGTGGTGAATGCTGTTTTTAAGGATCATTATGGGCGACCACGCCCGAAACAGACGGAGCGGTATGGGGGTGCGTATGCGTACAAGGCGGCGTGGGAGATTGGATATCCGCGAAAGTGTAAGTCGTTTCCTTGCGGGCATGCATCGGTGGCATTCTTTTATATGGGGGGGTATTTTTTGTGGTATCGGAGTCGTCGTCGGTTGGCGCAGGCTTCATTGGCGGTGGGCTTGATTTGTGGGGCAGTAGCGGGCTATTTGCGAATGGGAGTGGGGGCGCATTGGTTTAGTGATGTGGTTTGGTCGGGCATTTTTGTATACTATTGTTGCTATGCATCGGCATGGTTGGCGGGTGTAGGGGGCTTGCGTCGTGTGGCCGAAGATGAGGTGCAGGTGGACGAGGCGTTTGATGCGGCGGCATAGGGAGTGAGGTTATGGGTCGATTGAGTCGATATGTATTGGGTGATTTCCTGATCATTTTCGGGGTGGCGTTGCTGGTGGTGACATTTGCGATGTGTCTGGGAGCGATCTATCAGGTGGTGGATGTGATGGCACGGGGGGTGGATGCTGCGACGGTGGCTGGATTCTTTCTCAATAACATTCCGTACACATTGTCGTATTCGAT
>CAXGYR010000101.1:0-3565 GCA_964014015.1 uncultured Kiritimatiellaceae bacterium | reverse complement strand
TCTTAGCATGCGCATAATAAAAAAATTATATTTGTAAAATTGCAACTTTAAATATTACAATTTTAAAAACCGACTACGACTAAAAGTGCTATATGAAACCAACAGCAGAACTCATCTCCATAGGAAACGAACTCCTCACCGGCCGCACGCTCAACACCCACGGACGCGATCTGGGCGCCGCCCTCTTCTCTATCGGCATTGAGCTGAGTCGCGACACGTCCATTGGCGACCATATCGAACAGATTCAATCCGTCACCCATGAAGCCCTTCAACGCAGCTCCCTGATCTTCATCAGCGGCGGCCTCGGCCCCACCGTAGACGACATCACCCGCGAAGCACTCGCTACCTACTTCGATCGCCCCATCATCGAAGACCCAACCACCGCAACTTATCTACAAACCTGGTACGAAAAACGAGGCCGCCAACTCAACGCCATTGGGCTACGCCAGGCACTCATCCTAAAAGGCGCCACCGTACTCCCCAACCCCATCGGCGCCGCCCCCGCCCAACGTCTCGACCTACCTAACCAGAAAAGCTGCTACCTGCTGCCCGGCCCACCCAACGAATTCAACGCCATTCTCGAAACCGCCATCCTTCCGCACCTTCAACAACAGTATCAGCACCTACGCCCCAAGCTCATCCGCTCCGTTCACACCCGCGGCATTGGTGAATCCGATATCGTCGCCCGCATGCAGCAACACGGTTTCACCATTCCCGATGCCATCGCCCCCGGCTTCTACCCCGCACAAGGACGCGTTGAAATACGCCTAACCGCAGAAGCCTCCACCGAAGAACTACTCATTGAATGCCAGGCCGAACTGCACAAACTTTTCCAGGATTTCCTCGAAGCAACCAATCAGCCCCGCGACTAAAGATCCACAAACACGTGCGACTCACCCTGCGCCCCCGGATGCGTCACCGCCCCATCCCGCGCCGGTCCCACCAGCTGCGCAAACTTATGCAACGCACCCGATGTATACTGAGTCTCCCGCGGTTTCCACGCCGCCCGGCGCTCCGCTAGCTCTTCATCGCTCAGCTTCACATCCAATGTTCCCGCCTCCGCATCAATCCGAATCACATCCCCGTTCTTCAGCAACCCAATCGGTCCACCCACCGCCGCTTCCGGCCCGATATGTCCAATACAAAAACCCCGCGTCCCGCCCGAAAAACGCCCATCTGTAATCAATGCCACCTTATCACCAGCGCCCTGACCATAAAGCGCCGCCGTCGTTGAAAGCATCTCACGCATACCCGGCCCCCCCTTCGCGCCCTCATACCGAACGACCAACACCTCTCCATCCTCATACGCCCGATTCTGCACCGCCTCAAACGCAGCCTGCTCCCCATCAAACACGCGCGCCGGCCCCTCAAAAACCAACTCCTTCAAGCCCGCGATCTTCACAATACCACCCTCCGGTGCCAAGTTCCCCTTCAGACCCACCACACCCCCCGTCGGATGAATCGGATTTGAGATCGGAAACACCACATCCTGATTCTCCGGCAGCGTCACATTCGCATAGTTCTCCGCCAGCGTTTTGCCCGTCACCGTAATGCAATCCCCATGCATATAGCCATGATCCAGCAACTCCTTGATCACCACGCCAACCCCCCCCACATCAAACAAATCTTTCGCTACATATTTGCCCCCCGGTCGCAAGTTAGCAATGTAGGGTGTCCTTTTAAAAATTTCCGCCACATCAAACAGATTAAAATCGATCCCCGCCTCATGCGCCATCGCCGGCAAATGCAACGCAGCATTGGTCGAGCCCCCCGTCGCCGCCACAATCGCCGCCGCATTCTCCATCGACTTCCGCGTCACAATATCCCGCGGATACGGCCCCCCATTCTTAATCAACTCCACCACCGCCGCGCCCGACGCCTCCGCATACGCATCCCGACTCTCATACGGCGCCGGCGCCCCCGCCGAATTCGGAAGCGCCAACCCGATTGCCTCCGAAACACACGCCATCGTATTCGCCGTAAACTGCCCCCCACATGCACCTGCCGACGGACACGCCACACACTCCAGCTCTTTCAAATCTGCATCCGAAAACTCCCCACTCGCATGCTTACCCACCGCCTCAAACACATTCACCACATCCACATCTTTCCCCCGGAAACTTCCCGGCAGAATCGTCCCCCCATACATAAACACCGACGGCACATTCAACCGGATCATCACCATCATCATCGCCGGCAACGACTTATCACACCCCGCCAGCCCCACCAACGCATCATAACAGTGCCCCCGCATCGTCAACTCCACCGAATCCGCAATTACCTCCCGCGAAACCAACGACGACCGCATCCCCTCATGCCCCATCGCAATTCCATCTGTCACCGTAATCGTCGTAAATTCACGCGGCGTAGCCGCCGCTCCATCCACGCCCTTCTTCACCGCCTGCGCCTGCCGCGACAACGCAATATTACACGGAGCCGCCTCATTCCAACAGGTCGCCACCCCCACTAATGGCTGATGAATCTGCTCCTCGGTCATCCCCATCGCATAATAATACGACCGATGCGGCGCACTCTCTACCCCCTCCGTCACATACCGACTAACCAACTTCTCTTTATCCCATCCCTCCGGATGCGCCCGCTCTTCATTAAAACTCATACCCATCTCCCATCATAAAAACAGCAACCTATCACGACTCCCTCACAATGAAAATCGAAAACCGAAAACCTACGTCACCCTCCAGCCAATAACCTCTAAAAAAATCTCATCATTTACCCACGCTTATCCTACCCTATCCACATGAACGAAAATTGGATTAAGGCACAGCTAAACCAAGCCGCCACAAATAGCCTCACACGCACCGCAAAACCATACCCCCAAACCGGCGGCATCATCCAATCCAACGGCAAACGCATCCTCAACTTCTCCGGCAACGACTACCTCAACCTAGCCCACCACCCCCATCTTATCGACCGCGCCCGCGCCGCCCTCGAACAATACGGCACCGGTGCCACCGCCTCCCGCCTCGTCAGCGGAACCCTCCCCCTCCACGAAGAGCTCGAACAACGCCTCGCCCAACACAAAGCCTATCCCGCCGCCCTCCTATACGGCTCCGGCTATCTCACCAGCCTCGGCACCATCCCCCACCTCGTCAACCGCCACGACCTCATCTTCGCCGACCGCCTCATCCACGCCTGCATGATCGACGGCGCCAAACTCTCCGGTGCCAAACTCATCCGCTTTAAACACAACGACCCCGCCGACCTCCACCACCGCCTTCAGCAACACCCCGCCAACGGCAACAAACGCCTCATCCTCGTCGAATCCCTCTACAGCATGGACGGCGATCTCGCCCCCCTCCCCCACATCAGCCAACTCGCCGCCGAACACAACGCCATGCTCATGGTCGACGAAGCCCACGCCACCGGCATCTTCGGCCCCCACGGTGCCGGACGCGTCCACCAGCTCAACCTCTCCAATCAAACCACCCTTACCATGGGAACCCTCAGCAAAGCCTACGGCAGCTATGGCGGCTACGTAGCCTGCTCCCCCCTCCTCCGCGATTACCTTATCCAAACCTCCCGCTCCTTCATCTACACCACCGCC
>CAXGYR010000100.1:0-3607 GCA_964014015.1 uncultured Kiritimatiellaceae bacterium | reverse complement strand
CGCGTGTATATGGACCAGATGTAATGTTGGAGTTGTGTGCGTTAAGTGAGCAGCAGGGGTATTCGCACTACTTTTATGGAGCAACCGATGAAGTGCTTGCGAAACTGAGAAAAAATTTATTGAAAAAATACCCGAAGCTGACCATTGCTGGGATGTATTCTCCACCCTTCCGCCCGCTTGATGATGGGGAGAAAGAGGAGGTTGCTGCCATGATAAATGAGGCGAATCCGGATATCGTATGGTGTGGATTGGGGACACCTAAACAGGATTATTGGGTTTCGGAGTTTCGCCCAATGTTGAATGCTTCGGCACTAATAGCGGTGGGAGCGGCGTTCAATTTTCATGCAGGCTATGTGCGACAGGCACCCAGCTGGATGATGCGTTCAGGGTTTGAGTGGCTATTTCGTTTATTCATGGAACCTAAGCGTTTATGGCGCCGATACATTATCGGAAATCCGCGGTTTATATTACTGACGTTCAGGCAGTGGATTTTTAAGGCGCGTGCCTGATTTATGAAATTATATCGTTCAATTGCTATGAACAATAAGGGGCTTCTGCGCTGGTTATGGCCGCTGGGAGCTCTCTTTTTTTATGTGTTGACGTTTCCGGAAAATCATTCGGAAGCGGAGGATGTGTATGATTTTGCTTTTCGCGTGGAACAGGGAAGTCTGGATCAGCTCGTGGGTATGAACCGGCTCTTGGCGCTTCCCATTTTTTCGGGGATATATCAGCTGGTGGGCTGGCTGGGTTTTGAGAGTAGAGCTTTTGAGGTGATGGTTGGATGTAATCAACTGCTGGCGGTTGGCTCGTTGTGGATATTTAAGTTGCTATTGGAGCATCTGTTTTCGTGGAAATATTCCGGGCGTGAGTTGCAATTATTTAGCGGAATGTTGACGGGTTTGTTGGCTTTTTCGTATGGGTTCTGGCGTTATGCGAATACGGCTGAGACGTATGTTCTGGCGATTTTTTTCATGTTGCTTTCGTGGTATCTAATACAGCGTGGTTCTGTGTGGGCGGGTGCACTTGTTTCGGGGTTTGGTATATTGATTCATTTGCTGAACGTTGTGCCGCTCCTTTTTGCGGTTGGGCTCTACTATTTGCTGGAGAAGCGTTTCCGGGCGGTAGTTGTGCACTGCGGTGTAGTCGGGCTGGTGGTCTTGGTGGGGTATGGTTTTTTCTGGGGGATTTTGGAAACGGATACGCTTGGGGCACAGCATCATGGGTTGGAGGGAGGTCTGGGGCTCTCGAATGGCTTACGCGGATTACTGGCGCTCGGGCAGTGTGTTATTTCGGCTAATTTTCTGTTCGGATTTGAGTGGTTTAGGGAGTGGCTAGTGGACTTGTTTCCTTCGCGGATGTTGGATGAGGAGTTTTACATGGCGGCTCAGATGGTAGGGGGTATAGCTGTTTTCGGGTTGCTGAGTTTGTTAGTTGTGTTGGTTGTTGCGATCCGAGGTATTCGTTTGAAGGGACAGATTGCGCCGAACCGTACGTTTTTATATGTGTTGATTGTCTGGCTTGCGCTGTATGCCTTTGCCGTTATACGAACAGAGGCTGGAAGCGTGGAGCTTTGGATTATGGCGCTGATTCCGTTTTGGCTGATTGTATCACACTTTTTGAGTCTGAATCGTATGGGCTGGCTTGTATTAGGACTATTCATCCATAACGGAGTGGCGGGTATGCTGCCAGTGATGGATATATCTACGGATTATCACCGTGCTAAAAGTGAAAAGATTATGCAGTTGAGCGATAAGAACGATTTGGTGTTGATTGATTATGAGCCGATTCTCCATTTCTATTTAACCTATTACGATGATGCGACGGTGAGATGTAGTGCGGGCTATTCAAAGGAGGAGATTGAAAGCCAAGTATTGAACTGGAAGGGGGACGTCTGGACATTGAACTCTTTTTTTGAGCCAATGAAGTCGCTTGAATTGAGATATCCTATCATGTTTAAAAAGCAACGTGAGATAGGGCGACATGTAAGAGAGTTGTTTGTGCTGGTTGAAGACGATCCATTTGGTGGAATATATAGAAAGCGTGAAGTTGATGAATAAAGTGTTGGTTACAGGTGGTTGTGGATTTGTCGGCAGACATTTGATTAAGCGCTTACTCGAAGAAGGAGCAGAAGTCCATTGTGTGGATGTGCAGGCGCCATTAAGTGGTGCTCGCCTGCCAAGTGAGTGGGCACTGTTCAACCCGTTGGACTTTGATGCGTTCCATTACTACGAGGAAGATTGCCGACAGTGGTTTGAGCGAGTGAAAGATACGGATTTTGATGTAACGTTTCATTTGGCGGCCATGGTGGGTGGACGGGCGATGATTGAGAATAATCCGTTGGCGGTGGCGGATGATTTGTCAATTGATGCATCATATTGGCAGTGGGCGGTTGAGGCTAAGCCAGAGAAAAGTGTGGTATTCAGTTCAAGCGCCGCCTATCCGATTCATTTGCAGAGGCCCGATGACTACGTTTTGTTGAAAGAGGATATGATTTCGTTTGATGAAGGATTGGGTATGCCAGACTTAACCTATGGGTGGGCGAAATTAACCCATGAGTATTGTGCTCGTCTGGCATATGAAAAACATGGGATTAAGTCGGTTTCGTATCGACCCTTTTCTGGATATGGATTTGATCAGGATGACAGTTATCCCTTCCCAAGTATTTGTAAGCGTGTGCTTGCCAATCAGGGTGCGGAGGAGATTCAAGTTTGGGGAACGGGTCGGCAGATGCGTGATTTTATCCATATTGATGATTGTGTGGAAGGGGTTCTGACGACCATGGATCAGATCGAGGACGGATCGGCATTAAATTTATCGACGGGGAAATTTACTAGCTTTGTTGAGTTCGTGGATACAGCGGCGGACATTCTCAATTTTAAACCGGCGGTGAAGGGAACGTCTAATACTCCAGAGGGAGTGTTCGCGCGGGGAGGGGATGCGACGTTGCAAAAGCAATTTGGCTTTGAGGCGTCAACTGATTTTCGGACAGGCATTGAGCAAGCATTAATGTATTACGCATCAATATGATTGTATTTCTTTTACTGCTACTTTCTATAGCTAGCTTCCTATTTTTCGGGGTAGTGGGTGAAGATAAGACGTGGCTCTTGGGGCCTGCATTGGTGTTGAACCATTTTCTGGTGTTGGGGTGGTGGGTAGGTAAGGCTCGTCAGCTGAGTATGGGTGAAAAGCATAGCGGTGCAGGCGTCTATCTGACATGGGATGCAATAGGCTGGCTTCTCTTTTTGGCCTTTGGTGTTGCATTGATTCCTTTTTCAACGGTTCCGTTTGAGTCCAAGTTAGAACTTCTTTTTGTTAGTGGTGTATTCGGTGCGTTTCTGGTTTGGCGAAACGAACTTACCTCTTTCAAGGAGGGGCGGTTGTATATGGCGCTTCTGTTTGGAGTTGTGTTGCTGTGTGCTCTCTATGGATTGGTCATTCATTTTAAAGCTCCCGAGCAGATACTGTGGGCGGAGCGTTATACGGATGCGTATGAGGGACGGCTGCGTTCGACGTATATTTGCCCCAATCATTTTGCGCATCTTTTGCAGATGATGATGCCTTTTTTTGTGGTGTGGCTTTTCATTAAACAGGTGGGTGTCACGCTGAA
>CAXGYR010000099.1:0-3728 GCA_964014015.1 uncultured Kiritimatiellaceae bacterium | reverse complement strand
GTCAAAAAAATAAATAAATTATTTAAAAGAATGTTGATACATCATACAGCATCTCCGATAGCTCAGGCGCAACGACCCCTTTTCTAAAATCCACCTCCACCGCCCTATCAGCCAACTGAACCGTAAAGCGAGGGGTAGAGCCCAACACCCAATCCAACGCCCGGCGTTCTGCCACAATTGCCGCAATCGACGGCTCATCTGGAAAAACCGCCACCCGCTCAGCCCCCCCATACGTTTCGGAAAAAGCCCCTCTCAACGCCGCACGCATCCGATCCTGTGAAACGCCAAGATTGGCTACCCGCGCCGGAACCGAAGCCACCGCATGCGTCTCAATGCCCGAACAATCCGACCCCAAATAACGCTCTAATCGCTCCAAATCACTCTCCAAAAGAAGCGTACCATGATGCAGCACCCGATCCTTACGGAATGCAAACGCCGTACCCGAACACTTCCCCCCCTCCACAAAAAGATTACTTTTGCACCGCCGCTCCGCCTTCACCCCCACCGAAGCCAGCGCATTCAGCACCATCTCAAATGCCATATCCTCCCGATAATCAACCCGATCCACCATCACCGCATAATTTAAATTCCCCGCATCATGATACACCGTCCCACCCCCCGAAATACGCCGTGCCAACGCCACCCCTTCCAACTCCATCAACGCCAACCGACACTCCCGCCACGGATTCTGGTTCTTACCCATTACCACCGCACAATCACTCTGCCACAGCATCAAAACCGGTCCCCGCACCGACTCCATCAACCACTCCTCCCACGCCAAATGAGTGAAAACATCCCCACCAACCGGTTCCAAAATCATCCTACACCACTCCCTTCACAGCTTTTCTCCAATTTCGCATTGGAGCCACTCTACCAACCTGCTACTTTCCGCACTTATACAAACCCTACTTTAACAAGGATTAAAAATGAGAGCATACAACTTTTCCGCCGGTCCCGCCATCCTTCCCGAACAAGTTTTACAAGAAGCTCAAGCTGAACTCGTCGACTATCAGAACAGCGGCATGTCCATCATGGAGATGAGCCACCGCGGAAAAGAGTACTCCGCCGTACACGACGAAACCATCGCCAACATCAAAGAACTCCTCAGCATACCCAAAGGCTACAGCGTTCTCTTCATGACCGGCGGTGCCACCACCCAATTCGCCCTCGCCCCCATGAACTTTCTAACAGAAGGCCAAACCGCTGACTACACCAACTCCGGCTCCTGGGCCACCAAAGCCATCAAAGAAGCCAAACTCATCGGCAACGTAAACGTCGTCGCCGACTGCGCCAAAGAGATCCCCACCCGCGTACCCACCATCGAAGAGTGTACCCTCACCGAAAACGCCGCTTACCTCCACCTTACCTCCAACGAAACCATCTCCGGTGCTCAATGGAAAACCTTCCCCAAAACCAACGCCCCCCTCGTCGTCGACATGTCCTCCGACATTCTCTCCCGCCCCCTCAACATCTCCGACTTCGGTCTCATCTACGCCGGAGCACAGAAAAACCTCGGACCCGCTGGCATCACCCTCGTCATCATCAAAGACGAGCTAGCCCAACGCTGCCCCGACACCGTCCCCCAAATCTTCCGCTATCAAACCTTCATCGACAACAACTCCCTCTTCAACACCGTTCCCACCTTCCCCGTCTACATGCTCTGCCTCGTAACACGCTGGCTCAAAGCCAACGGCGGCCTCGACGCCATGGAAGCCCAGAACCAACGCAAAGCTGCCAAACTATATCAAGCAATAGACGCCACCGACTTCTACACCGGAACCGCCATCCCCGAATGCCGCTCCGACATGAACGTCACCTGGCGCATCGCCAACCCCGACCTCGAACCCGTCTTCCTCCAAGAAGCCGCCCAAGAAAATCTCAAAACCCTCAAAGGCCACCGCTCCGTCGGCGGCCTCCGCGCCTCCATATACAACGCCTTCCCCGAAGCCGGTGTCGACGCCCTCATTTCCTTCATGAAAGAGTTTGAAGCCCGCCACGGATAACCCTATAAACTCCCCCCCTACACGCAGCCATAGTTCAATGGATAGAATAGTGGCCTCCGAAGCCATAGATCTGGGTTCGACTCCCGGTGGCTGCACCATCTTAACCGAAAGAGAAAAACCATGAGCGAACAAAGCCCCATCGAAGAGATCAAATTCAACGCCGACAACCTATTCAAAGAAGAAACCTTCACCGACCTCGAAGTCGGCACCATCCGCAAACTCACCCCCCTCAAGCCCGACGGCACCGAAGACCCCGACCGCGCCGCGACCTTCACCGCCACCACCAACATCATGACCCCCAGCGGCGCCCTACCCCTCTCCGGCGAAATCGAAGCCACCACCCTACCCGAAGCCATCGAAAACTTCTCCGACGCCGTCAACAAAGCCCTCCAAAAGCTTCAAGACGACATGATGAAAATGCAGCAAGAACAAGCCAACAAAATCGTCACCCCCGACGAACTCCGCGGCGGAAAAGACATCATTCTTTAATCTTCAATCGGATTGTTCCGCAACACCGCCGCATAATTTTCAAACCCGGCATGGTATGGGTCGACCGAAAAGTCTCCCTCCCGCACCCGATCCAGCTGCGCGCATAACGACGCTACAAACTGCTCCGCCATCTCCGGCCAACTCATGGGCAACAGCGCCTTTTTCCGCTTACCCGGAAACGCCTTCGGATCGCGCTCCGTAATAATATAGCCCGCCCACGTCTGATCATTCAGCTCCGACTCATTAAACCGACCAAAGAAAAACTGCTGCGCCGCAAACGCATACAATGGCAACTGACAATCCAACGCTTCCATCACCCGCTCCGCATACAGCTCCGATTTACTCTCCTCGCGACTGCTCCCCTTATAGTCCAACACCTGCAACGCCGACAAAGATCCTGCCTCATCAAACAGCAGATCAACCCGATCCACCGTCCCTTTAATCGCCACACCACCCACCTCAACACCTAGCGACTCATCAAATTTAAACTCAAACAGCGCCGGAAAACGTCGCTCTTCCTCACAAGTTCCCACATCAAACGCCACCGCCGTCCGCACCGACTCGAGTAACTTCTGCTGCTCGACCGACCATACCGCCGGATGCCCCAACGCCTGCTCCGCAGCCACCGCCCGCCCAATCAGCTCCCGCGCCACTCGGTCCACATATGCCAGCACTGCCTCCCGATCAGCCGACCGCAACCGCACCAACGGAATCGACCCCTCTGCCTGCTGATCGCTCAAGCTCCAGCCACACTCTCCTCGCACCGCCCAGGCTTGTGAACGCACCTCCGGAATATCGCCTGCCGCCAACCCCTTATACACCTCATAAAAAACACGATGCATCAACCGCCCCCGATCCATCGGATCCGGAAAATCATCAAACTCACGCACCTCTTCCAACCCCAGCACCCGATTCAACAAAAACAGAAACCGCGAATGCGTCAACGCCTCCAGCGTTGTTGGGCTCATCGCCTGCTGCGCCGCAAGCCACTCCTGAATTCGCTCCCGCAAGGCCGACACATGACCCATATAAAATGACTTCTTCCGCTCCGACTCCTCGCAGCTCAAATAGTCACTCCGCTCCGCTTCCATCTCAAACCGCTTCGCCAGCTCCTGCCACGGTTGCGAAACATCATCCCCTTCATCCCCCGCATCCTCATCGGATGCCAGCAGCAAGGCTTCATCCGCCGTTCGCACCAACCCAGCCGGTACAACCGACAAAAATGACTCACCCCAC
>CAXGYR010000098.1:0-3775 GCA_964014015.1 uncultured Kiritimatiellaceae bacterium | reverse complement strand
TTAGTTGATGAGGCAGTTGCCTCCTGCGAATGCGTGGAGCATGTTTTCATGGTTCGTCATACGAATACGACCGTGGCTTTCGATGCTTCTCGCGATGTGGATTTGAGCAAAGCGATGGAAGGTGCGGATCCAACGTGTGATGTGGCGGTGATGAATAGCGAGGACCCGCTCTTTATTCTCTACACATCAGGTTCAACGGGCAAACCTAAGGGGTTGCAACACAGTTCGGCGGGCTATCTGCTCTATACCATGCTCACTCATAAGTATGTTTTTGATTATCGAGAAGAGGATGTCTATGCCTGTGTGGCGGATATTGGATGGATTACGGGGCACAGTTATGTGGTGTATGGCCCCTTAGCAAACGGGGCGACTACGGTGATGTTTGAGTCGATCCCGACCTATCCGGATGCGGGTCGCTATTGGGATATGGTTGAGCGATTAAAGATAACGCAATTCTACACGGCACCGACGGCTATTCGGGCGATTGCGCGGATGGGGGATGGGTTTGTCGAAAAATATGACCGTTCATCGCTACGCGTGCTGGGAAGTGTGGGGGAGCCAATTAATCCGGAGAGTTGGAACTGGTACTACTCGGTTGTGGGTGAAGCTAACTGTACGATTGTAGACACCTGGTGGCAGACAGAAACGGGCGGTATCATGATTACACCGCTTCCGGGTGCGACGCCCGTAAAACCGGGATCGGCGACGTTTCCGTTCTTTGGTGTCGAACCGGTTATTTTAGATGATCAGGGCAATGAGCTGGAAGGAAACGGTATCGCAGGGCTGTTGGCGATAAAGCAACCGTGGCCATCGATTGCCCGCACCATATACGGAGATCACGAGCGCTATATGCAGACATACTTGAGCCCGTTCAAAGGGTACTATTTTACGGGAGACGGTTGCCGGCGGGATGAAGACGGTTACTATTGGATTACGGGTCGGGTGGATGATGTGATTAATGTATCTGGTCACCGGATGGGAACAGCAGAAGTGGAGAGTGCGCTGGTTCAACATCCAGCGTGTGCAGAGGCGGCGGTTGTGGGCTTTCCACATGAGATTAAAGGGCAGGGAATTTTTGCCTATGTAATTATCAAAAATGATGTTGCAGAGTCCGATGAACTGGTGAGAGAGCTGAGGCAAACGGTGCGTGATCAAATTGGACCGATTGCTACACCTGATCATATTCTAATTGCTCCGGGATTACCCAAGACGCGCTCGGGCAAAATCATGCGCCGGATTCTCCGTAAGATAGCGAGTCTGGAAGTGGAGGAGCTGGGGGATGTATCGACGTTAGCAGACCCATCGGTGGTTCAGCAGCTAATCGATCGGCGACAGAGCTTGTAAGGCGGTGAAATCTTCGGGCTTGTAAAGTATGAGGGAGCGTGTAGTTTATACGTTTATTCAGAGGGAGAAAAATGGCAAAAGAAGATGTGATAGAAGCTGAAGGTACTGTTGTAAAGGTTATGCCAGCTACAATGTATCGGGTGAAGTTGGAGAATGATCATGAGCTTCTGTGTCATATTTCTGGAAAGATGCGGAAGCATTTTATTCGTATTGCTGTGGGGGATAAGGTGACTGTTGAGATTTCACCCTATGATCTGACGAAGGGTCGTGTCACCTTTAGGCACCGTAACTAATCTATTCACCTTGATCGTGGGGGTCAATGTCGGCGGGTGAGTGCAGTTGTTCTTCAGCGTCGCTGTGCGTTACGACTTTGTAGATGCACCAGAAAAACAGGGTGGTCATTCCGAGAACGCTGGCGAGCATGATAATCCATCCGGTGGGGCTCATGGTGTCTCCTTGGTCTGTGAGGTTTCTATCTGGTTCCAGCGTTTGACGGCAATATGAACTAGCAGGCTGAAGAATAGAGTGGTGATGAGAATAAAGCCGACGGTGAGCTGCACCGTAGGGTCAGTTTTTAGCGCTTGAATATAGGGACCGTTGGAGAAGACTTCGTTTTTGAGCCACCAGCCAAATATGATAATCAGAAAGAGCGGGGTGATGTATTTGAGCACGAAGGGGAGTGCTTTCGGGAGTTTCATTTCGGCTCCGCTAGCTAGCTCTTTGAGTCCGCGATCGAGACCCATGATGTAGGCGAAAAAGATAACTTCGATGGTGGCCAGTAGGTAGATACAGAAGTTTCCGGTCCAGAAGTCCATGTGGTCGAGCACGGTCAGGCCATGGCTCATAAGTGAGACAAAGAGTGCGCCAATAGCGGTTATGAAACCGAGCAGTGTTACAGCAGCCTGTCGGCTTAAATTAAGCCCTTCTTCGAGAAAAGCGATAGCGGGTTGGAGCATGGATAAAGAAGAGGTGATGGCGGCGATAAAGAGCAGAAAGAAGAAGAGTCCACCGAAGAAGTGACCGGCGGGCATATATTCAAAGACGCCGGGTAGGGCGAGAAACCCGAGAGATAGGGAGCTGGCTTTTTCGCCGGCGGAGATAATCGATTCGGGTCCGAGAAAAATAAAGGCGGCAGGGATGACGATCATGCCGCCTAGAGCGACTTCGAAGAAGCCATTACCGGATGCGGCGGATACGGAGCTGAGGGCGATGTCGTCGGTTGATTTGGTGTAGGAGGCATAGGTCATGATGATGCCGAATCCGACGGAGAGAGAGAAGAATATCTGACCCGCAGCGGCGAGCCATGTTTGAGGTCGGGCGAGGGCTTCCCAGAAGCTGACTTGAACGAGGGTTCCGTCTTGTAAGTTGTGGCCGACGGGATTCCACATGAAGCCGAGGCCGTTTAGAATCGAAGCGTCTGGGTTGGCTGGATTTGGGGTGCCGAGGGTGAGGACGCGGATGAGAATGAGCAGCGCGCAAAAGAGCAACGCGGGCATGGCGAGTTTGCAGAACCATTCAATGCCTCGGTTAATGCCGCGGTAGATGAGAATAAAATTGATGGTAAAACAGACAAGTAGAAATGGGAGTGATCCCTGCGTAAATTGCCGGAGTATCCGGAAGTTGCCGGAGTCAGTTGCTTCGTTTTCGGGAACAACGCCTGCGAAGTGAAGCAGATAGTTTTGCACAGCTTGTATACCGGCTTCAATTTTTCCGTCGGCAGGAGCAGCTTGTTGCGCGGCGGTGACGATAGCTTGCATGCCGCCTGACCAGTATTTCCACGCATAGCCCAGGCACCAGGCTTCAATGGAGACATACCACATGTAGATGATGACGGGAATGATGAGGGCGAGGGTGCCAATTTGGGCGGAATGATCTTTTCCGGTAATGGCGCGGAAGATGCCGGGAGCAGAGGAGAATCCTTTTTTGCCGCCGTAGCGGCCCATAGCCCATTCGACCCAGGCGATGGGTAGGCCTACGATGAGAAAGGCGATGATGTAGGGGATCATAAAGGCGCCTCCACCGTTTGCGCAGGCTACGCCGGGAAAGCGGAGGAAGTTGCCGAGTCCGACAGCGCTACCGGTGACGGCTAGAATCACGCCTAGTTTGGAGCCCCATTTCTCTTTTGCCATTGCTTTTCCCTTGGTTGATCGATAACCGGTTATTCTAGGGTGAAAAATTATTTTGCCAAGCAGAAGATAGGGGGAGGGGTTGGGATGATTTTTATGGCTGGCTGAATAGTTGTTGAAGGGCTGTGGGAAAGGCTCGGTGTTCGGCGCGGTGAATTTTTTGCATGAGGGTTTCGAGCGTGTCGGTGGGCTCGATAGAGACTTGCTGCTGGTGGATGATTTTTCCGGTGTCGATGCCGGCATCGACAAAGTGAACGGTGCAGCCTGTGTGAGTGACGCCGGCTTCAAAGGCTTGACGGCCGGCG
>CAXGYR010000097.1:0-3808 GCA_964014015.1 uncultured Kiritimatiellaceae bacterium | reverse complement strand
AGCGATACCCGTCGATCCGTTCACCAGTAAGTTTGGTACCCGTGCTGGCAGAACGGTCGGCTCCATCAGTGACTCGTCAAAGTTCGCCCGCATGTCTACCGTGTTCTTATCAATATCCGCCAGCAGCTCCTCTGCCAATGGACGCAACCGGCACTCGGTATATCGATACGCCGCCGCACGGTCGCCGTCAATCGAACCAAAGTTGCCCTGCCCATCGATCAACATACCGCGCATCGCAAAATCCTGCGCCATCCGCACGATAGTGTCATAGACAGCCGTATCGCCATGCGGGTGGTAGTTACCGATCACTTCTCCGACCACTTTCGCGCACTTCACATACGCCTTACTATGCGTCCAACCCCGCTCTTTCATCGCATAGAGGATCCGCCGATTGCCCGGCTTCAGTCCGTCCCGCGCATCTGGCAGTGCCCGGCCCACAATGACCGACATCGAGTAGTCGATATAGGCGCGTTGCATCTCATCTTCAATATTAATCAGATCTATTCGTTCGGGGGTCACATCACTCATTGCGTATCCTTAAATATCCAAGTTTGTTACATGTAGGGCATTGTTCTGAATGAACTCACGCCGCGGCTCCACCTCATCACCCATCAGAATGGTAAACATCTCATCGGCTTTTACCGCATCCTCTAATACCACCTGCGTCATCCGCCGATGCTCTGGATTCAGCGTTGTCTCCCACAACTGCTCCGGGTTCATCTCCCCCAGACCTTTGTAGCGCTGAATGCTCATGCCCTTCCGGCCCAAGTCCCGCACCGCCTGTAGTAGATCAATCAGCCCCGAAACGGGCAGCTTCGTCCCTTTATCATCCAACTGAAAACGCTCCGTCTCATCACCCAATAGCTGGTCCAACGCAAATCCATCGCCCTCCAACCGCTCTACCGCCTCTTGCAACGGTTTAGCTGAGAATATCTCATCATGCCGTTCCGGCAGGTCCGAGTCCTCAAAAATCGCTTGTAGCTCATGCTCATCCAACGCAAAGCGCACATCCGGATCTTCGCCCGGAGCGTTCAAATAGGCACAGTAGCGCGGGAAAGCTCCACTTGCTGCATCACGCGCCTTCAAATACGCCCCCAGCGCGATACCCTTCCGTCGCAATTTCTCCGCCAACCCTTCAATCTCGACCAGATGCTCCAGCAGTACCCGTAAACCCGCCGTATCTTTCAGCGCCTCACCTGCCACACTCTCTAGCACCAGACCATCCGCACCCAAATCCAACAGAATCTGCGTCAGATGCGCGTCCGACTCCACATACTCTTCCCGCTTCCGGCGCGTCACCTTGTAGAGCGGTGGCTGAGCAATGTAGACATAGCCCCGCTCAATCAACTGCGACATCTGCCGATAGAAAAACGTCAACAGCAGCGTCCGAATATGCGCCCCATCCACATCCGCATCGGTCATAATGATAATTTTATGATAACGCGCTTTCTCAATATCAAAATCATCCACCCCAATACCGGTGCCGATCGCCGTAATCATCGTCCGGATTTCATCGTTCGCCAGCACTTTGTCTAGCCGCGCCTTCTCCACGTTGATCACTTTACCCTTCACTGGCAGAATAGCCTGAAATTCCCGATCGCGTCCCTGCTTCGCCGAACCGCCCGCCGAATCGCCCTCCACAATGTAGAGTTCTGTCCGCCCCGGTTCGCGGCTCGAACAATCCGCCAGCTTACCCGGCAGTCCGCCGCTCTCCAATGCACCTTTACGCCGCGCCAAATCACGTGCCTTACGCGCCGCCATCCGTGCTCGTGCCGCCACCACCGCCTTATCGATGATTGTCCGCGCAATCGCCGGGTTCTCCTCGAAACAGCTGCCCAGCTCATCGTTAACAATCTGCTGAACAATCCCTTCCACTTCGCCATTACCCAGCTTTGTCTTAGTCTGCCCCTCAAACTGTGGGTCTGGAATCTTCACACTAATTACAGCCGTCAAGCCTTCGCGAATATCCTCGCCGCTCATCGACTGCTTCTCATCCTTGATCAGCTTATTCGTTTTCGCATACGCATTCACCGTCCGCGTCAGCGCCGAGCGGAAACCCGAAAGATGCGTTCCCCCTTCGATCGTGTTGATGTTGTTCGCAAACGAAAAAAGCGTCTCGTTGAATGCATCTGAATACTGCATTGCGATTTCAACCACCACCTCATCCCGCTCGCGCTCAAAATAGATCACCTCAGGGTGCATCGGCGACTTGTTACGGTTCAAGTGTGCAATAAACTCCTTGATGCCCCCCTCATACTTAAACTCTTCCTCGCGCCCCGTTGCATCCTCTTTCAGCGTGATCGAAACCCCTCGGTTCAGAAACGCCAGCTCCCGCAAACGTGCCGAAAGAATATCCCATTGAAAGCCGCCTTCGTGCGTGAAAATCGAATGGTCCGGCATAAACGTCACCGTTGTGCCGGTACTATCCGTTTTGCCAATCTTCACCAGCTCCGTCGACTCCACGCCCCGCTCAAACCGTTGATGATAAACAGTGCCGTCTCGCTTCACCTCGACTTCCAGCCACTCCGAAAGCGCATTTACACACGAAACCCCCACCCCGTGCAGTCCCCCCGAAACCTTATACGTATCCGAATCAAACTTACCGCCCGCATGCAACACCGTCAGCACCACTGTCACCGCCGGCTTCTTTTCCGTCGGATGCATATCCACCGGAATCCCGCGACCGTCATCAATCACCGAAAGCGAACCATCCTCATTGATCCGTACTTCTACGTTCGAGCAGTAGCCCGCCAGTGCCTCATCAATCGAGTTATCCACCACCTCGTAGACACAGTGGTGATAGCCCCGCATCCCCGTATCCCCGATATACATCGCCGGTCGTTTCCGCACCGCATCGATACCCTCCAGTACCGTAATGTGATCCGCCCCGTACTGTTTAGAATCTGGGTTTTCTGCCGCTGCATTTCGCCCGATATCTTCCGCCCGCTCTTCGTTTTGATCGCTCGCCATAATGATCCTTCAAGGTCTTCTTGATTAATCTAGATAGCCTATCAAATCAGCGCCGTTATCCGCAAATTAAACCATCATAAATCGCACGAAAAATTAATCCCTCATGCACCCGGTCGGTCGTTCCAAGCCGCGATACAATCCGCGATAGTCAGCGTATATTTTTTTGAGCAGAAATGGCAGCGGATCGAAACGTCTTCGTCCTGCTTTACCATACTCATCCGCTCCGGAATTGGAATGCTCCGCACCACCGCCGCCATTTTTTCCATCGAACAGGTACAAGCAAATTGAGGCACTTCTCCCGCTGCCACTTCCAGCCCTGCATAGCCCGGTTCCCCCTCCGTCAACAGCTCGACCACTCGACCAAATCCATCGTCCGCTGCGCCCGGCTCCTGCAACAGTCGCCGAAACGCCTCTCCCTCCATGCGACGACGAACCCGCTCAAACCGCTCCAAATCACACCCCGGCAGCGCCTGCACCATCCAGCCCTGCGCCAATGCCACCGGCGCCTCCACCTGCCGCTGAAATCCAATCATCGAAACCAGCCCCGTCTCCACCTGATCTGAAATCGAAAAATGGTACCCAAAATCTGCCACCGGATCGTGCAATGACACTGGCGTAGTTCCCGAATTCAACACGGTGCTATCCTTTGTCGTCACCACCTGTAACTCGCCCACGTCACCATAGAGCGATTGATTATCCTCTGCTGCCTCTCCGAGATGCGCGGGTGATACCATTCCCCGCACCGTGCCATCCTGCCCCGCATCCACCACCATCGATTTCAACGCCCCCGGATAACGCCAGCTTACATTCAGCCGCTGCCCATCGGGTAGTAGCGCCG
>CAXGYR010000096.1:0-3957 GCA_964014015.1 uncultured Kiritimatiellaceae bacterium | reverse complement strand
CCCCCCCCCCCGCGGCGAGCCTCCGCCAACGCCAACCGCATAAACTGCTCATCTCGGCTCATTCTCCTGCCGGACGATTCGGCGTACGCGCCGGCCGATCCAGCTCCTTTCGAATTCGATCTAAAACCCCATTCACAAATCGACCCGACTGAAAGCTACTCAAATCTTTCGCAAAATGAACCGCCTCATTAATCGCAACCACCGGCGGCGTATCATCGCAATGCACCATCTCATAAACTGCCAGACGCATTACCGCCCGATCCACCGCACCCAGCCGGTCCGAATCCCAATTTTTTGCATAGCGCGACAACTGCTCATCAAGCGCATCCCGTTCCGCCATTACCCCCGCCACCATCTGCTCCGCAAATGCCCGCTCCCGATGCGACGGCGATCGCTCTTCCCAAAAACCCAGAAACAGCTCCTCCAGTTCCATCGGATTAAAATCCAACTGAAACAACATCTGTATAATCCACTCACGCGTCTGCCGACGTCCCTGTATCGAAGCTGAATCCATATTACCTCACCCGCCGCAATACCTGCGCCGTCTCAACTGCCGCCAGACCCGCATACCAGCCGCGGCTCTGCTCACCACCCAAACACCGCGCCTCCGCCTGTTCCCACGTACGCGCGCCCACAATCTCATTAATCACCGGTACCCCATGGCGGCACGAAATCTCCAGCAACGTCTTACCCGTTGTATCAATAATCATCTGTGCATGCTGCGTCTCCCCCTCGACCACCACACCCAACGCAATCAACCCATCATACTGACCCGAAGCCGCCATCTTCTCCAGCACCACCGGCACCTCATACGCCCCCGGAACCCGTACCAACTCCACCGCCTTCAACGCCGTTCCACACGCTTCCAACGCCCCCACCGCCTGGCGCGCCAACTCATCTGTTAATCCATCGTTAAACCGCGCCACCACCAATCCAAAACGAAGTCCCGAACCGTCCAATCGACCCAATCGCTGCTCAATTGCCAGCCCTTCAATCTGACCTATCTCCCGCTCAATACCCTTCACAGCTGCCCCTTAAATAATATGTCCCATTTTATCGCGCTTCGTACTCATATAAAAATCATTATGCTTCTGCGTCGGCAACACCAGCGAAACCCGCTCACTCACCTCCACATCATACATCTCCAGCCCCGAAACTTTTGCCGGATTATTCGTCAACAACTTAATCCGATCCATATTCAAATCACGCAAGATCTGCGCCGCCACACAATAGTCTCGCAAGTCCGCCTCAAAGCCCAACTTCTCATTTGCCTCCACCGTATCCAACCCCTGCTCCTGTAGCTCATACGCATGCAGCTTCATCGCCAATCCGATCCCCCGCCCCTCCTGCCGAGCATACACCACTGCCCCATATCCATAGGCCTGAATCTCCTGCATCGCCGTCTTAAGCTGTACCCCACAATCACAACGCAACGAATGAAAAACATCTCCGGTCATGCACTCACTATGCACGCGCACCAAAGGCAACTTTC
Source organism: uncultured Kiritimatiellaceae bacterium (assembly GCA_964014015.1). Lineage (GTDB taxonomy): Bacteria > Verrucomicrobiota > Kiritimatiellia > Kiritimatiellales > Pontiellaceae > Pontiella. Next base: position 2,465 of record CAXGYR010000096.1, on the reverse strand, counting down.
CCTCTTCCGGTTCCCCACAGACCAACGCCAAATGGTCACTCGAATCGGTCTTTGAACTGTATAAACGCAACCGAAACTCCCCCGCCTCCGTTGGCAACTGAATCTCCCGTTCCAACGCAATTAACTTCTCATGCCGACGACGATACGCCACCACCTCCGCCACCGACGTCATCTTCAGCCCATGCTCATCTGCAAAGGCTCGCAACGATTTCAACCGCATCATTGAGCCGTCATCATTCAAAATCTCACAAATCACTCCCGCCGGTTTCAGCCCACAAATCCGAGCCAGATCCACCGTTCCTTCCGTATGGCCCGCTCGTTCCAGCACCCCTCCATTCACCGCCTTCAACGGAAACAAATGACCCGGCTTGATAAAATCCTGCGCTCCGCTCTTATCATCCACCAGCGCCAATACCGTTGCGGCCCTATCCGCCGCACTAATCCCCGTCGTTGTGCCCACCCGCACATCTACCGAATCCATAAAAGCCGTATGATACTTATCCGATGCATGCGCCGGTGTCATTCGCGACAGACCCAACGCCCGCAACCGACTCTCCTCCATCGGCACACACACCAAGCCCCGCGCATGCTTAATCATAAAGTTGATGCTCTCCGGCGTTATCAACTCCGCCGCGCAAATCAAATCCCCCTCATTCTCACGACTCTCGTCGTCGCTCATCACCACAATTTCACCCCGGCGAAAAGCGTCGATCACCTCATCTATCGGATCAAAAAACGACTGGCTCATATTCTCTCTCCTACCTGCACACACACCCTGTAACTACAGCAAGCCTTCAGGGCGTGTTCCTTTTGAGAACACAAACCTTGCACTATCTTCTTCCATCCAGACTATACGGTCGGTTGCAGAATCGCACTGCATCATGCTCCATCACGTAGACTTCGCTCGCGGACTTTACCGCCGGTCGGGAATCACACCCTGCCCTGAAGATCAGCGAAATATGAATAAATGCACCCAACGGCGCAAGTAGAAACCCCCGCGCAATCAATCCCCTCTACGACAACCAGAATAAACTCACGGCACCAACAAACAGACAATAAATACCAAAGCGCCAGAACCGACCCCGCTCCAATAACGACACCAACCACCGCAATGCCGCATACCCAACCGCCGCTGAAACCGCAAAGCCCAACGCCAATAGACCCGCCTCATCCACATCCATCGTATACGCTCGCCAACCCGAAATTCCCTCAAACAACACCACTCCCAACAGTAACGGAATCGACATCATAAACGAAAACTCCGCCGCAACCTTCGGCGCAACTCCTAACATCCGCGCCGTACAAATCGTCGAACCAGACCGACTAATCCCCGGCAGAAGCGCCAACATCTGCACCAATCCGATCAACACAACCGAACGTACTCCCAGTTCCCGCGATGCCGATGGCACCCAATGTGTCAGCAGTAGATACCCCCCCGTCACCATCAAAAAAACTCCCGCCCACAATGGCCGATCAAACATATCCCCCAACCCACTCCGCGCCAGCAAGCCAAACACCACCGCCGGAACAATCCCCAGCGCCACCAACCCCACATACCGTACCGATGCCCCATCCCCCCGCTTAATGCCACTCAGCAAAGCCCGTACTCGCCCCCGGTAAAACAGCACCACCGAAACCAACGTCCCCGCATGCAGCACCACCTCCAGCATACCACCCGAACCCATTTCTAACCCCAGCAACTCGCGCCCCAATACCAAGTGCCCCGAACTGCTCACCGGCAGAAATTCTGTTACCCCCTGCACGATCGCCAAAAGAACCATCTTTAATATCTCAACCATATAAATCCACTTTCCAAAAAAACACCATGCGACAAACAATCCGCAAATTAAACCTAAATTACCGCTTCAAATTATTCTGATTTTTTTAATATAGTTACGCTCATGACTATAGCACCCAAAGGAAAAGTACCCCACTTCACCATGCGACCCGACCCCGCAGCCTCCTTCATCTGTATTCTAGTTTTTATCGCCGGATCACTCATTACTCTCTCCTTCTTCTCCCAAGAAGACGGCACCGGCATCTATCAACAACGAGGAACGATAAGTGCCATCATTACCTCTCTGCTTACTCTCCTTCTCCTTCTCGTTGCAACTGCTCGATACTGGTTCACCCATCTTTGGAAAAAAAATGCTACCCACGGCCGGCATCACCAGCACACCCAAAACCACCCAGCCGAAAAAGAAAAAGCATTTCAGCAATGGCTACACCAAAAACGAAATTCTCATAAATCCAACTAAACCAACCCTCTCCTAGCCATGAACATAGTCTGTGCTGAAACCGTACTCGCCGGAGCGCCCGCCTTCCAGACTCTCGGCAAATGCACTGTCATCCCCGATCGCGCCATCACAGCGCAACACCTTCAAAACACCGATGCACTTATCGTCCGATCCAAAACTACCATCAACGCTGAGCTCCTCGCAGGCACCCCCGTCCAATTCATCGGA
>CAXGYR010000095.1:0-3983 GCA_964014015.1 uncultured Kiritimatiellaceae bacterium | reverse complement strand
CCGCCCTCGCCCCCACCCATCTCAACCTCACCCTCATCGCCACCATGACCCTCCTCTTTCCCCGCCTCACCTGCCCCCCCGACCAAATCCACGCCCTCGCCTACACCGTCCTACTCGCCGGCATCCTTCAGCTCATCATCCAACTCCCCGCCCTCAAATCCCGCGGAGCTCGCTTCACCCCCACCCCCTTTCGCCACGACCCCCGCGTCAAAAAAATGTTCCAACTCATGGCCCCCGCCGCCCTCGGCGTCGCCGTCACCCAATTCAACGTCGTCATCGACCGCCTTCTCGCCCTCTCCATCGGCGACTGGGCCCCCGCCGCACTCTTCTACAGCGAACGCATGATCTACTTCCCCCTCGGCCTCATCGCCACCGCCCTCGGCACCGTCCTCCTTCCCACCTTCAGCCAACAAGCCGCCCAGTCCGACCGCGCCGCTATCAGCCACTCCCTCACCGACGCCCTCCGTCACATGCTCTACATCATGATCCCCGCCGCCATCGGCCTACTCTGGCTCAGCACCCCCGTCCTCAATGTACTTTTCAACTGGCAAGGCGCCTTCGATGCCACCTCCACCCAGCTCGCCGCCCGCGCCCTCGCCCTCTACACCCCTGGCCTCATCATCTTCAGCGCCGCCAAACTTCTCGTGCCCGCCTTCTACGCCTTACAAGACACCCGTACCCCCGTCCGCATCGGCCTCATTACCGTCGCCCTCAACCTCCTCCTCAATCTCCTCGCCATCGCCCTACTCCCCACCTACTGGAAACACGCCGGACTCGCTGCCGCCACCGTTCTCTCCGAAACCGCCGGTATTCTCCTACTTACCCGCGCCCTTCAACAAAAAATACCTCCCCTTCCCATCAAACAGCTTCTTAGCACCAGCCTCCACGCCCTCCTCCGCGCCCTCCTCATGGGTATCAGCATCGGTCTCCTCTACAACGCCCTCACACACCTCCTCCCCCCCGTCACCAAACTCGCCCAGCTCACCACCCTCCTACTCACCATCCTCAGCGGCATCCTCATCTACCTCCTGCTCTCCCGCTCCCGCCCCGAACAACAAACCCTCCTCCGCGCCCTCAAACGATCTTCTTCCTAAGTTCAACTCAACCATCTAAACGTTGGACTTTATAACCCGCCTTGCTATGCTCCTTCACCAAGCAGGAGATAGACCATGATACAAGCAAAGATCGTAGGCGCAGGCGGATATGGCGGAGTCGGCATCACCGAACTCCTCCTCAAACACCCCCACGTCAACATAGCCACCCTCGTTAGTCTCTCCGACACCGGACGCCGCATGAGCGAAGTTTTCCCCCACCTCCGCGGCTTCTGCGATCAAACCATCCTCTCCCCCGACGATCCCGCTGCCAACCAACCCCACGATCTCGTCATCTTCTCCACCCCCGACCGCGTCGGCATGCAGACCGCCGCCGCCGAAATAGAAAAAGGCGCCAAAGTCATCGACTACAGCGGCGACTTCCGTTTCAACACCCCCGAACGCTACGCCCACTACGCCAACTTTCTCGGAAAAAATCCCGAACACGACGCCCCCGAACTGCTCTCCGCCACACAATACGGCCTCCCCGAACTACACACCCTCTCAACCGACCAGCAACTCGTCGGCAATCCCGGCTGCTTCGCCGTCAGCTGCATCCTCGCCCTTGCACCCGCTGTCAAAGCCGGCATCCTCGACCTCACCAGCATCATCTGCGACTGCAAAACCGGCATCTCCGGTGCCGGCAAAAAACCCAACCCCAGCTTCCACTATCCCAACCGCTACGACAACATGAACGCCTACCGCCTCAGCGGTCACCAGCACATGGTCGAAATCGAACAAGAGCTCGGCCTCCTCTGCGATCAGGAACTACAAATCACTTTCACCGCCCAAGCCGTTCCCATCTGCCGCGGCATCATGAGCGTCTGCTACGCAAACCTCAATCAAACCAATCTAGACGAACTGCTCAACATCTACCGCGACTTCTACCCCGCTAACGGATTCATCCGCGTACAAGATTCCAATCAGCCCGCCTCCATTGCCGATGTCCGTGGCACGAACTATTGCAACCTGACCGTCGACATCGACCAACGCACCCAACGCCTCCGTATCGTCTCCCACATCGACAACCTCATGAAAGGACAAGCCGGCAACGCCCTACAAGTCCTCAACCATCTCTACGGATTCGATCCCGACACCGCCCTCAATCAACCCGGGCAATATCCCTAATCGTTAACAGGACAGAAAAATGAACAAAGAAGAGTCAGAGAACACATCCAAAAAGCCCACCACCCTCGCAGAAGCCGCCGTTAATGAAGCCGAAGCCCGGAAGCTTCACAACCAAAACGTGAACATCCACTCCAACGCATGGCGCAAAAAAAACTTCTTTCACCGCTAACTGCTGCCAAGCTCTAGATGAAAAATTATCTAACCGCCACCCTCTCCGCCTCCGCCGTCCAACACAACCTCACCGCGCTTCGCCAACTCATAGCTCCCCACGTCAAACTCTGCCCCGTCGTTAAAGACAACTGCTACGGACACAACCTCAAATTACTCTATCCCATTCTCGCCCATCACGCCGACGGCTTCATCGTCGCCTCCCCCTCCGAAGCCCTCGAAATCCGCCACTACGGATACACCGGCTTCATCCTCTGTCTGCTCTCCGCCTACTTCGACGAAACCGATATCCAAGAAGAACTCATCCGCCAGCAAATCACCCAAACCGTTATGTCCAAAAACGCCTTACAAACCATCGCCGCTACAGCCCAACGCCTCCAGCAAACCGCTCCCATCCATCTCAAAATTGACTCTGGCATGGGTCGTCTCGGCGTCGCCGCCCACCAAGCCAACGCCCTCTTCAACCTCATCGACCAAACTCCCCACATCCATCTCACCGGCGCCTACACCCACTTCGCCACCTCCGACGACCCAGACCCCGCCTATCTCCACCAGCAACTTTCCACCTTCCTTAACACCCTACCCGCCGACAAACCGCTCGTTCGCCACGCCGCGAACACCTCCGCCCTCATTCACCAACCTCAGACCCATCTCGACCTCGTCCGCCCCGGCCTCTCCGTCTACGGCTGCCACTACGCCGATCACCTTCGCCCCCACATCGACCTACGCCCCTGCATGAGCGTCCACGCCCAAATCATCGCCATCAAAAAAATGCCCGCCGGCAGTTACAGTGGCTACGGACGAACCCATCAATATTCACACGACAGCCGCGTCGCCGTCGTTCCCATCGGCTACGGCGACGGCTACTTCCGCTCCCTCTCCAATCGCGCCATTGTCCACATCCACGGAAAACCCGCCACCGTCTGCGGCCGCGTAAGCATGGACCAGATAACCGTCGACATCACCCACATCCCCCAAACGCAAGTAGGCGACTCCGTCGAAATTATCTCCAACCAAGCCGACGCCCCCAATAGCGTAGAAAACCTCGCCCGCCTCGCCGACACCATCCCCTACGAAATCACCTGCCATATGGGCCGCAACCTACGCCACCAACTCGTCGACTAATCTACAGCGTCGCTGGCTCCTCTTTCGCCTCAGCCGCTTCCTTCTGCTCTTTCTCAAGCTGCTTAATCCGCTCCATAAGCCGCATCGAAAACTGCTGCCCCCAATTAGCCGAAATCACCGCAATATCCTCCATCATCGCCGGCATTTTTGCCACCATTCGCTTACCCGCCTCCGACTCATAAAAATCGATTTGTGCCTGCAGATCCGCATCTGAATAGTGTTTGGCATAAACCGGAATCATGGATCGTAGCAACTCATTCATCGCCTTGCCATTCAGCTCCTCCTGCATAATCGTCCACATCTCACCCGGCACCTCCGGCATCATCAACCGATATTGGGCATACATCTTATCCATCATCGTATCAAACTGCTCTGCACTACCACTCAGCGCAATCAGCCGCTCAATTTTTGCATGCTTCTGCGCATCAAATGATTCCGCCCCAAACGAAACTGCTCCCCAAATAAGAACAG
>CAXGYR010000094.1:0-4024 GCA_964014015.1 uncultured Kiritimatiellaceae bacterium | reverse complement strand
ATCAAAACCCAACGAAAATCGCCCCTCCACCATCCGCTCCGGTACCAGACTCACCCCACGCTCCCGCACCGCATCCACCCCCCGCAAAATCGGCGTATGCACCCGCTCATCCATCTGCATCAACACCAACCCATCCAGCAACGGCGCCGCCCCCCGCACGCCATCAAGCGTCTCCACCTCCTCGCACACCGACTCCCACTCCGCCAACGCCCCCCGCACCGGCATCACGCTCACATGCGCATTAAATCCCAGAATTTTCTCCCGCCAAACCTCATCAAAGCCCGTCATCACCGAAAGCACCACAATCAACACCGCCACCCCCAGCGCCACCCCCACCATTGAAATCAGCGTCACCACCGAGACCAACGACCGCTTCGGTCGCAGATACTTCATCGCCATGCTCAATGAAAACGGCACCTTCATGCCCACCTCCAGCGTCCTCAACAACGCATCAAATATGCTCTACTAAATAGTCTTGCACCGCCTGCCGATCATTCGCCACCGACACACACCGCGTCGGCGCCCCCTCCAACGCATCCAACACCGGATGATGCACCGAATGCCCCACCGCCTGCTCCATCGTCTGCGTAAACTTAGCCGGATGCGCCGTCGCCAGACAGATCGTCGGCACCGCCGCCGGATGCTGCTCCGCCACATACACCCCCACCGCCGTATGCGGATCGAGCAGATAACCATGCTCCTGCTCATACCGCTCAATCACCGCCAGCGTCTCCTTCGTCGCGCCCCGCCCCGCATAAAACAGCGGATCCACCACGCCCTCCTCATTTAACGCCACATCCAGACGACCCTCGCTCGCAAACCGCGCCATCGCCTCCTTCACCCGCGCGCCATCCTCATCCATCATATAAAACAGATACCGCTCAAAATTACTCGCCACCTGAATATCCATCGACGGACTAATCGTCGGCACTACTGCCGCCTTTCCATACACCCCCGACTCAAAAAAGCGCGTCAAAATATCATTCTCATTCGTCGCCAACAGCAACTCCGCAATCGGCAACCCCATCCGCTGCGCCAAATACCCCGCCAAAATATCCCCAAAGTTCCCCGTCGGCACCGAAAACCGCACCGCCTCCGCCCCCGTCTTCCGCTGCACCTCAAACGCCGCATAAAAATAGTACACCATCTGCGCCAACACCCGCGCCCAATTCACCGAATTCACCGCCCCCAGGGCATGCGCCTGCTTAAACGGCACATCCGCAAACGTCGTCTTCATAATCGACTGGCAATCATCAAACGTCCCATCCACCGCCAGATTAAACACATTATCATCCAACACACTCGTCATCTGACGCTCCTGGATCGGACTCGTCCGCCCCGCCGGATGCATCACAAAAATATTAATATTCTCCTTCCCCCGCACCCCATGAATCGCCGCGCTCCCCGTATCCCCACTCGTCGCCGCCAGAATATTCAGTCGCCCCCCCCGCTGCTCCAAAATATACGAAAACAGATTCCCCAACAGCTGCAACGCCACATCCTTAAACGCCAGCGTCGGTCCATGAAACAGCTCCAACACATACAGATCACCCACCGCCACACTCGGCGCCACCTTTGGATGCCGGAACGTCGCATAACTCCGGTTCACCAGCTCCCGCAACTCCTCCTCCGGAATATCCGTTGCAAACAACCGAATCACCTCAAACGCCAACTCGCTATACGACAACTCCCGCCACGCCCCCAACCGCTCCCGCACATCCGGCAACGATGCCGGCAACAACAACCCCCCATCCGTCGCCAGTCCCGTCATCACCGCATCCTGAAACCCAACCGGTGCCATCTCACCCCGTGTACTAATATACTGCATACCATCCCTCGCAAAAAGTGTCTCACCAGAGTGAGCGAAAGCCCACCCCGCATAAAGAATAAAATTGCCTCCAACGCCTCAGAAAGTTACTTTCCAACCTACTAACGAGGGGAAGCCACCGTGAAAAAGCAAATCCAATCCACCATCGACGCCCTACTCCCACTCTACGCCCAAAACGGCGACGACCTCCCCAACCAAGCCCTCTGGCACCACCCCGACATCGAACAAATCCACACCATCCAACAACATCTCATCAGCCTTCTCTTCCCCGGCCGCAGCAACGCCGCCGCCCAACCCCTTGCCGACTTCCTCCACCACCAACTCACCACCCTCCTCCCCCCCCTCCAGCAAGAGATCCAAAAAGCCCTCCCCTTCCGCTGGAAAGCCGCCGCCGATCTACACGAAAACCGCCCCCCCATCGACGACCTCCCCACCGCCGCCCAACAGCTCCTCGACACCTTCCTCCAAACCCTCCCCACCATCCGCCAAGCCCTCATCACCGACGTACAAGCCGCTTATAACGGCGACCCCGCCGCCCTCAGCTACGCCGAAGTCAAACTCGCCTACCCCGGCCTTCTCGCCATCGCCGCCCACCGCGTCGCCCACGAACTCTACCGCCTCGACCTCCCCCTCATCCCCCGCATCATGAGCGAACGCATCCACTCCCTCACCGGCATCGATATCCACCCCGGCGCCACCATCGGCAACGGATTCTTCATCGACCACGGCACCGGCGTCGTCATCGGTGAAACCTCCCATATCGGCAACCACGTCAAACTCTACCAAGGCGTCACCCTTGGTGCCAAAAGCTTCCCCCTCGACGAACACGGCCGCCCCATCAAACACATCCAACGCCACCCCACCGTCGAAGACCACGTCATCATCTACGCCAACAGCACCATCCTCGGCGGCGACACCACCCTCGGCCACAGCACCGTTGTCGCCGGCAACGTCTTCCTCATGGAAAGCACCCCCCCCAACAGCTTCGTCACCCGAGCCGAAAGCGGCGTCCAAATCCGCACGTCATCCAAAAAAGATAACCGCATCTAACTGTCTTCAGTATCCCCCTAACAGCATCTCTCTTTTGGTCAAAAAAGGGCTAGACTCCCCAGCGGCAATCCCCTAGATTCTTCACTCTTTTGCAAAGAAAACCCGCGAAACCAGAAGAAGCGGCGGGTAGAAAGACGGAAACCGATGCCAAAAATGAAAACCAAACGATGTGCCGCCAAGCGCTTCAGCAAAACCGGAACCGGTAAGCTGAAACGGAATCACATGGGCGGAAGCCATATTCTTTCAAACAAAAACCGGAAGCGGAAGCGCACGCTACGCAGCAGCGACATTGTCGATCAAGCTGATATGAAGCGCATTACCCCCTTCATTTAACGCGGAGAACAATCATGCCAAGAGCAACCAATGGACCGGCATCACGCCGCAGACGTAACAGCCGCCTCAAACTCGCTAAAGGGTTCAGGGGCTCACGTAGCAAACTTTTCCGGCAGGCGACCGAAGCGGTCGACCGCGCGCAGGCAATGGCGTATGTGCATCGTAAAGTGAAGAAGCGCAGCTTCCGTCAGCTTTGGATCGTACGTATCAACGCTGCTTGCCGCTTGAACGGCATCTCGTACAGCCGCTTTATCGATGGCTGCAACAAAGCCGGCATCAACCTAAACCGCAAAGTCCTCTCCGAGATCGCGATTCACGATCCCGAAGGCTTCAGCAAAGTGGTTGAATCTGCCAAAGCAAAAATCGCTTAAGCGCGAATTGAAGCTTTCCTGTAAAAGCGTCCCCCCGGACGCTTTTTTTGTATCCACTTTCCGTCCGATACAGTAGGTTCTCAGCATGAAAGCAATCCTCAAAAAACTGATCGAAGAGCAAACCCTAACCGCTGCCGAAGCGACCGAAGCCATGACCCTCATCATGAGCGGAGAGGCAACCCAAGCACAACTAGGCGCCTTTATCACCGCCCTACGCCTGACCGGCGAAACCCCCGAGATCATCGCTGCCTGCGCCGACGTCATGCGCGCCCACGCCACGCCCATTCCCTGCTCCGATCCCGATGCCATCGACATTGTCGGCACTGGTGGCGACGGCGCTCACACCTTTAACATCTCCACCACCGCCGCCTTCGTCATCGCCGGTGCCGGCGTCACCGTCGCCAAGCACGGCTCTTACGGCGTCTCCAGCCGCTGCGGCAGC
>CAXGYR010000093.1:0-4422 GCA_964014015.1 uncultured Kiritimatiellaceae bacterium | reverse complement strand
CCGGTGCGGCAGAGTAATCTCTGTCTAGAGATTGCGTTGCCGACGAAGCCGCTGGAGGATGTAAACGATGAGCAGGGTGAGATTGCACTCTGTACGTTATCGGCGGTCAATCTGGGTGCGATTGATTCGATTGATGATATTGAAGAGCTAGCGGATTTGCTGGTGCGGGCGCTAGACAGTCTGCTGGATTATCAGGGGTATCCGGTTCCGGCGGCAAAACATGCGTCGTTGAACCGGCGGACGCTGGGCATCGGGGTGATTAACTATGCCTATTATCTGGCGAAGAACGGCGTGCGTTATTCCGATGGATCGGCGAATGCGTTGACGCATCGGACGTTTGAGGCGTTGCAGTTCTATCTGATGAAGGCGTCAGCGAATCTGGCGCAGGAGCAGGGGGCATGTCCCTATTTTCATGAGACAACCTATTCAAAGGGAGTCATGCCATCGGATACCTATAAGAAGGAGCTAGATGCGGTATGCGATGAGCCGTTGCATCTGGACTGGGATGGATTGCGCGAACAGATTCGTGAGCATGGTATGCGGAATTCGACGCTAACGGCGTTGATGCCTTCGGAGACCTCTTCGCAAATCTCGAATGCGACCAACGGTATTGAACCGCCGCGGGGGTTGATCAGTGTTAAAGCGAGTAAGGATGGAATCCTGAAACAGGTCGTTCCAGAGATGGAGCGCCTGCGAAATCAATATGAGCTGTTATGGGATATTCCGAACAATACGGGATATTTGGAACTGGTGGGGATTATGCAGAAGTTTGTGGACCAGACCATTTCGGCCAATACAAACTATGATCCGTCGAAGTATCCGGAAGGTAAGGTGCCGGTGCGAGAGATCCTGAAAGATATTCTCAAAGCGTATAGCCTAGGCGTGAAGACACTCTACTATCATAACACCCGCGATGGTGCATCGGACAAGCAGGAGGACTTGAACGATTGTGCGGGTGGTGCGTGCAAGATTTAACGGTGGGAAACGAACGGTTCCCGTATAAGGAGAAAGTAAGATGAATTTTTCAACATTTAGACAAGATCAGACGGATACGTTAACGGAACCGATGTTCATGGGAAACAGCGTGAATGTGGCGCGCTATGACCAGCAGCGGCATCCGATTTTTGAAAATATTATTGAGAAACAGTTGTCATTTTTCTGGCGGCCGGAAGAGATTGATGTCTCAAAAGATCGGGCCGACTGGCAGTCGTTGACGGATTGCGAGAAGCATATTTTTATCTCGAACCTTAAATATCAGACGTTGCTGGATTCGGTGGCGGCGCGCAGCGTGAACGTCTGCCTGCTACCGCTGGTTTCGCTGCCGGAACTGGAGACGTGGATCGAGACATGGGCGTTTGCGGAGACGATTCACTCCCGCTCCTACACGCACATTATCCGTAACTTATTTGCTAATCCGGCTGAGGTGTTTGACGATATCGTGTTGAACGAAAACATTATCGAGCGCGCGGCGGATATTTCAAAGTATTTTGATGAGATCATCATGATGTCACAAATTTATAATATCCAAGGGGAGGGCACTTACGAGTTTGAGGGCAGACAGGTGGAAGTGACGAGCCTAAACATTAAACGGCGGCTCTACATGGCGATCTGTGCGATTAACGCGCTGGAAGCGATCCGGTTTTATGTTTCCTTTGCCTGCTCGTTTGCTTTTGCGGAGCGTGAGCTGCTGGAAGGCAACGCCAAGATTATTCGCCTGATCGCACGGGACGAAGCGTTGCACCTGACCGGCACGCAGCACATGCTGAACTTGTGGGCAGACGGCCGTGATGATCCAGAGATGGCAGAGGTTGCCAAAGAGATGCACGAGGAGGGACGCCAGCTCTTCATGGACGTGGTGGAGCAGGAGAAAGCGTGGGCGGATTATCTATTCAAGGATGGCTCGATGATCGGCATGAACGCAGCGATTCTGAAGCAGTATGTAGAATACATTGCCAACCAGCGCTTGCTGGCGATTGGTTATGATGCGCCGTTTGAGATCAAGACCAACCCGCTGCCGTGGATGAATTCGTATCTCGTGAGCGACAACGTGCAGGTGGCGCCGCAGGAAGCGGAGATCTCCTCCTATCTGGTGGGGCAGGTCGATGCATCGGTCGACAGCAGCGACTTTGCGGATATGGAGCTGTAGCGGGGGAGAGTCGCCGGATGGGACACCGTATCTATGTGGATGAGCAGCTCCAGCCGGCGGAGTTTGATGAGACGCTGGACTACAACATCCTTTCGGCGCTCGATCGGGCAAAGATCGAGAGCGAAAGCCACTGCCGCGCAGGTTTCTGCGGTACCTGCCGTGTGACGCTATTGCGTGGGCAGGTGCGTTATCCGGGCGGGGCTCCGCTGGGCTATGTGCGCGAGGGCGAGATTCTGCCCTGCTGCTGCGTACCGACTTCCGATATTGAAATTCGTACCTATTAATCTCTTGTTTGGTCTTCTGTCACTGTTACGGGTGCAGGACTGGACAGGGGGTGGGGATTGTGGTGGGATGGGGTTCTGGGAAGGGATGTGTCTATGAAGGTGTTGTGGGTGGGAGATATTGTGGGGAAGCCGGGTCGGCAGACGTTTACGCAGGTGGTGGGGAAGCTGCGGGCGTCGGGAGCGGTGGATTTTGTGATTGCGAATGGGGAGAACGCGGCAGCGGGGCGTGGCCCGACACCGGAGCTGGCACAGGCTATTTTGGCGGCGGGGGCGGATGTGGTGATTCTGGGGGACCATTCGTGGGACAGTAAGGAGATGGTGGCGGGGATTGATCTGGAGGAGCGGGTGATTCGGCCGGCGAATTTTCCGAAGGAGGCGCCGGGCAAGGGCTGGGTGCGGGTGGAGACACCGGAGGGGCCGCTGGTGGTGATGCAGGTGATTGGACGGGTGTTTATGCAGCCGCATCAGGTGTGTCCGTTTGCGACGGCGGATCGGCTGTTGAAGGGGGAGTTGGCGAATGATCGGGCGATTTTTGTGGATATTCATGCGGAGGCAACTTCTGAGAAGATGGCGTTTGGGCGTTTTCTGGATGGGCGGGTGACGTCGGTGACGGGAACGCATACGCATTGCCAGACATCGGATGCGCGGATTTTTCCGCAGGGGACGGCGTTTATGACGGATTTGGGTATGACGGGTCCGCAGGATTCGGTGTTAGGTCGTGAGGTGGAGCCGGTGATTAAAAAATTTATTACGGGTTTGCCGCACCGGTTTGATGTGGCAACGGGTGATCCGGCGTTGGAGGGGGCGCTGCTGGATGTGGATATGGCGACGGGCCGAGCACGGTCGATTGAGGCGGTACGGCTCTATCCGGACGCGGAGTAGTAATGGGGGAGCGTCGGCAGCTGATCCGTGTAAGTGAGTTGAACCTGCAGGCGCGGCGGGTGCTGGAGCAGGGCGTGGGGGAGCAGTGGGTGAGCGGGGAGCTTTCGCGCGTGACGCGGCATGCGAGCGGGCATTGGTATTTTACCTTGAAGGATGCCGAGGCGGCGGTGAGCTGCGCGATGTTTGCGCGGGAGAATGCGGGGGTGTTGTTTGAGCCGGCGGATGGGATGCAGGTGGAGGTGCTGGGGCGGGCGTCGCTGTATGAGGCATCGGGGCGGTATCAGCTGATTGTTTCGGAGATGGAGGCGGCGGGCCGGGGGGCTTTGCAGCAGCAGTTTGAGGCGTTGAAGGCGAAGCTGGCGGAGGAGGGGCTTTTTGATGAGACGCGAAAGCAGGCACTACCGCGGCTGCCGCAGCGAATTGGATTGGTGACTTCGCCGACGGGAGCGGCGGTGCGGGATTTGGTGGAGGTGTTGACGCGGCGGTTTCCGCATGTGGAGATTTTGCTGGCTCCGGTGACGGTGCAGGGGGCGGGGGCGGCGCGGAGCATCGCGGCGGCGATTGAACACATGAATGGTCGGGGGGAGTTGGATCTGTTGATTGTGGGGCGGGGCGGGGGTAGCTTGGAGGATTTGTGGGCGTTTAATGAGGAGACGGTGGCGCGGGCGATTGCGGCTTCGGGGTTGCCGGTGATATCGGCGGTGGGGCATGAGATTGATTTTACGATTGCGGATTTTGTGGCGGATGTGCGGGCGCCTACGCCGTCGGCGGCAGCGGAGCTGGCGGTGCCAGAGTTGGGCGAGCTGGAGCGTTTATTGGGGCAGGAGCAGCGGCGGTTGGTGAGTGCGTTACGGGATTCGGTGCAGGCGTTGCAGATTCGGTTTGAGCGGGTGGCGGAGCATGGGGTTTTTCGTGAGCCAGCGCAGGCGGTGCGGTTGTATCGGCAGCGGATTGATGGGTTGGAGGGACAGTTGCGGGCGTTGTTGGTGGAGGCGCGTGGGGCGGGCGCGGAGCGGCTGGAGCGGGTTCGTTTGCGAGGGGGCTATGCGTTGGAGCGGGCGTTGCAACAGCGGCAGCAGCGGGTGGATGAGGCGGGGTTGCGCTTGCGGC
>CAXGYR010000092.1:0-4428 GCA_964014015.1 uncultured Kiritimatiellaceae bacterium | reverse complement strand
TGCTTTCTTAGCTGCCGCCTTCTTCTTCGCGGGAGCCTTCTTCACGGCTTTCTTCTTCGCCGGCGCTTTCTTAGCCGCCCCCTTTTTCACTACTTTTTTCTTTGCTGCCATTCTGTAACCTCCTGAGTTGGCTCCCTAACTTGAAGGCTGTCCAAACAAAATAGTACAACTGTTTAGCAGCCCAAACGTCTTCTTGTATTTTTATCTGTATAAAGCCAACAAACGTCAGATGCCAGATAGTTTTTTGAAAAATTTTTCTTCAAAAAAAATACAAGGCTAGAGATTCTGGGAAATTTTTTCTACCAGATACGCTTCAATTACATCGCCCACTTCAAAGCCAACAAAATGATCAGGCCGGATGCCGCACTCTTGCCCCTGCCGAACTTCTGCAGCATCATTCTGAAAACGTTTCAACGAACCAATTACACCTTCATAGATCAGCTCTTTTTTACGCAAGATGCGAATGCTGCTCTTCGCAGTCACTCGACCCGACTGAATCATGCAGCCCGCAATTTTGCTTTTCTTGCTAAACTCAAACACTTCCAAAATTTCAGCTGAACCAATCACTTGCTCACGCAGCTCCGGTTCCAACAGTCCCTTCATCGCGTTTTCAACATTCTCAATAAGCTCATAAATGATAGAGTAGAGTCGTATTTCAACCCCCTCCCGTTTAGCCGCCGCATTGGTTCCATTTTCCTTGCCTGCGTGGAACCCGAGAATAATTGCATCGGATGCACTGGCCAGCATCACATCGTTAACGGTCACATTCCCCACTTCGTTCGCCAGAATTTTTAGTTCAACTTTCTCGCTTTTAATCCCGCTCAACGAATGCTCAATTGCCTCAATCGATCCCTGCACATCCGCCTTGATAATCAAGCGCAACTCCTTCTTCTCCTGTTGAACGCCCTCACTTCCAAACAGATCGTCCAACGACATTTTTTTCGGTGCCGCTCCGCCCTGTAATGCCAGTGCCCGCTCCTCTTCTTGAATTGCTTCGGACAACCGCTTTGCTTCCCGGTCATTAGCCAACACCTCAAACTCATCGCCCGCACCCGGCACATTGGTTAACCCCAATATCTTCACCGCCATCGACGGCCCCGCCGAACGAACCTTCGCACCCTGATCATTAATCAGTGCCTTTATACGTCCCCAGTACTTTCCACAAATTACACTATCGCCGACACTCAACGTACCGCTCTTCACCAGCACACTCGCCGTTGGGCCCATGCCCGGCTCCATCTGAGCCTCCACCACAAATCCCGTAGCCGGCCGCTTCGGATTCGACTTCAGCTCCATCATCTCCGCTTCCAACAGAATCCGCTCCAGCAATCCTTCCATACCCTCACCCGAAGCCGCACTCACCGGACAACATCCTATCGAGCCACCCCACTCTTCCACCATCACATCATTCTCTTGCAGCTGCTGCTTCACCCGATCCGGATTCGCCGTCCGTAAATCCATCTTATTCATTGCAATAATAATACAAACACCTGCCGCCTGAGCATGCTTCAATGCCTCCAACGTCTGCGGCATTACACCATCATCCGCAGCAACCACCAGCACCACCACATCCGTCAAATTCGCACCGCGAGCACGCATCGCTGTGAACGCCGCGTGGCCCGGTGTATCTAAAAACGTAATCTTAGCATCGTTCACCTCAACCGTATACGCCCCGATATGCTGCGTAATACCCCCCGACTCACCCGACACCACTCGACTATCCCGAATCCGATCCAACAACGATGTTTTACCATGATCCACATGGCCCATAAACGTAACCACCGGCGGACGCGGCAACATCGACTCTGGGGTATCCTCCACTACAGCCTCAACACGCTTTGCCGACACTTTCCGCGCAGAGGGCGGCGCAACCGACCGCTTCTTCTCCTCTTTCCGCACGGTAAAGCCATGCTTCTCGCCAATTTGCTTCGCTACGTTCAAATCAATCTCAGCATTGATCGAGGCAAATACGTTCATCCGCATCAGCTCCGCAATCAGCATATTCGGCTTCAGATCTAGCATCTCCGCAAAATCCTTCACCATCACCCGCGGCTTCTTCAACTCGATCAACCGCTCCTCCGCGGGAGACTCAACAGGCTCATCCGTTCCCCCCTCAGCAGGTGTCTCTCCCGCCGCTTCCACGACCGACTCCTCAACCGGCTCCACAACTTCTTCTACAGGTGCAACTGCCGGATTATCCTCCTGTGCCTCCGCCAGCGAAGCATAGCCAAGTTCGTCACAAACCGACGCAACCTGCTCATCAGAAAGCGTTGACTCAACCCCCTCTATCGCAATCTCAATATCCTGCAATATCTCCATCAATTCTTCGACGGAAACGCCCACATCTGTAGCTAGCTGATCAACTCTCATTATTCCGTCATCTCACCATGTTCGGCAATATATGCCCGCTCCGCCGCCGACCAAATAGCCTGCGCCTCTTCCAACGATATACCCTCAATAGAACCCAAATCGCTCAACTCCGCTGCCAAAATACCCTCCAACGTCAAGAAGCCTGAAAAGACCAATTTCTCCGCAAATTCGTCTCCGATTCCCTCCACGCCAGCCAGCTGTGTCACCGCCACCGCCACGCGCTCCTCGAAGTCCATGCTCTCCTCATCCTTCTGAACATCCACACGCCAACCCGTCAACTTCGAAGTCAACCGCGCATTTTGACCCCGCTTGCCAATCGCCAGCGAAAGCTGATCCGCTTCTACCGTCACCCGCACCGATTGCGTCTCCTCATCCGCCTCCACATGCTTCAACTTAGCCGGCGCCAAGGCATTTGAAATATACGTACGAATATTATCGCTCCACCGCACAATATCAATCTTCTCCCCCGAAAGCTCCCGCACAATATTCTTCACGCGCATACCCCGCATCCCCACACAAGCACCCACCGGATCCACCCGCTCATCGTTTGAAACGACAGCCACCTTGCTACGATAGCCCGCCTCACGCGCAATCCCCTTAATCTCCATCGTCCCATCACCAATCTCCGAAACTTCCATCTCGAACAACCGCCGCACAAAATCAGGATGGCTCCGCGACAGAATAATCTCAGGGCCCCGCTCCCGCTCACGCACCTCCAGAATCACCGCCCGGATACGCTCACCAATCTCATACTCCTCTGTCGGCACCCGCTCCCGCCCCAGCAGCGTCGCCTCACCGTGATCCAACTCCACCATCACATCCGCCCGCTCAAAACGAACCACCGTACCCGTGATAATCTCGCCCACCCGATCCTTATACTCATCCAGCAGCAACTCTTTCTCCGCCAACCGGATTTTCTGCATAATCACCTGCTTCGCCGTCTGCGCCGCAATCCGTCCCAAGCTCTGCGGCGTCGTCTCAATTTCCGAACCGTCCGACAACCGCCGATACGCCGTCATTTTAAAATTGGCCCGATCAATTGAAATACGCAGATCCGGATCCTGCTCCCCGTTCTGAGTCGAAGCACTCTCCAGCGCCAGCTCAATCGCACGAATGATCACCTCCCGGCTCACACCCCGATCGCTCTCCATATACTCAACAACCGCTTTCAACTCCGCCGGATTCATCCCGCTCACCTCACTTCTTTCCAAATCTATCTGCCCAAAGACCAGAAAAGAGCGGGCATCGCCCACTCTTTACCAGAGCATACATTTCAATCAAGCCTCGAAAAACTACGCCTCCAGTCCCCACTCGTCAAGGGACAAACCACCGAAAATAAACGCTTTCACTTGTCCCCCGCACGCCCATCGTGTAGACCCAAATGCCATGTCAGAAAACCCAATCAATCGAACCGTAGCCATCGTAGGCCGCCCCAACGTCGGCAAGTCCGCACTCTTCAACCGCCTCGTCGGCCGCCGCATCAGCATAGTTCACGAACAGGTCGGCGTCACCCGCGACCGCGTCAGCGCCGAAGCCGAACACAACGGCCACCGCTTTGAACTCATCGACACTGGCGGCCTCGGCCACTTCGACCGCCAAATCGCCGAAGACGAAATTGTCGCCAACACCGAATCCCAAGCTGAAATCGCCATTGCCGACGCCGCCCTCATCCTCTTCGTCGTCGATATCTCCGCCGGTCTCCTCCCCCTCGACGAAGAAGTCGCCCGCCTACTCCACCGCAGCGGCCGCCCCGTCCTCCTCCTCGCCAATAAAGCCGACAACCCCCAACGCGACGAAAACATTATCGACTTCGACACCCTCGGCTTTCCCACCTACCCCGTCTCCGCCATTCAAAACCGCGGCTTTGGCCCCCTCCTCGAAGCCATCATTCAACAACTTCCCAATCAGCCCAACCCCACCGCCCAAACCCCCCTCCGCGTCGCCATCGTCGGCCGCCCCAATGCCGGAAAATCCTCCTACATCAACCGCCTCCTCCGCCACGAACGCGTCATCGTCTCCAACATCCCCGGCACCACCCGAGACAGCATCGAAATCCCC
>CAXGYR010000091.1:0-4447 GCA_964014015.1 uncultured Kiritimatiellaceae bacterium | reverse complement strand
ACAATTAATAATTATATAAAAATTTTACGAGCCGAAGTGAAATAGGTTTACCGTTGACCGCTTAGTAAGATTGGGAGACGCTTTTCAGTATGGAATTGAAATTGCAAATGTATGGTGAGTCTGTGTTGCGTGAGCGGGCGTTGGATGTAACGGTTTTTGATGAGAAGTTGTTTGCGTTGTCGCGAGAAATGCTGGCGGTTATGTATGCTGCGCAGGGGATTGGGTTAGCAGCGGAACAGGTGGGGCGTACGGAGCGGCTGTTTGTGTTGGATATTCCGGCGGAAAGTGATGTGGATGCCCAGGGAGTGCGCTTACATCCTGAGGTTGCGATGCCGATGGTGCTGGTGAATCTGGAGATAGTGGGGCATTCAGAGGAGACGGTGCGGGGAACGGAGGGTTGTCTGAGTTTTCCAGGTATCTCTGCGGATATTGAGCGGTGGGCAGAGGTGGAGGTTACCTATCAGGATGAGTTGGGTGGGGCGCATCGACTGGAGGCGAAGGGATTGCTTGCACGGGCGATTCAGCATGAGCTAGATCATTTGAATGGGGTGTTGTTTATTGATCGGATGTCGCCGGTGAAGAAGGCACTGCTGGAGGGTCGGTTGAAACGGCTGAAGCGGGAGACGCTGCGAGCGAGTTGATGAAGGTGATGGTGAAAGAGTCGTTGACGGCTACTGAGCGGACGTTGTTGGTGGAGCTGTTGGAGCTGAGTTTTACCTGTAAGATGAGTTCGATCGCGTTTTTGGATGATCTGGTTTCGGTGGTATGGGTGGAGCATGCAGAACTGGGCTTGTGCGGGGCGGCGGCGGTGGAAACGCAGGTGGGCCTGCGCTATTTGTCTAAGTTTGCGGTGGCGCCGTCGGTGCGGGGGGATGGAGTGGCAAAGTTGATGTGGGAAGCATTGTGCACGGAGCAGGATGCTTTCTTCTGGCGGGCGCGGGTGGGCAATCCGTTTGGCGCTTGGTATTCGCGGCGGTCAGGTGGTTCGGTTGAGGGGGGTGCCTGGTCGGTTTTCTGGTACGGATTGCAGGCGGCTGAAATAGAACGAGCCGTCGCGTATGCTGTGGGGCGTCCGGCAGATTTTATTTCCTGAGCGGCGGAGCAACCATCGGCGTTGACAGGGTGGGAGCGAGTGAGTAGGTTTTCGTTTCTATTGTTAAAAAAGTGAGAGGTGTCTGAAATGTCTGAGTTTGATTTTGCGCGGAAAACGTTGTCGTTGGCAGGGGGTAAATCGGTTGAGTATTACAGTTTAGAAGCGCTGGAGACAGCGGGTATTGGCGACTTGTCGCGGGTGCCGAAGTCGGTAAAGGTTTTGTTGGAATCGTTGGTTCGGATGCAGGGGCATGCGGCGTATACGCCAGAGCAAGTACATGCATTGGCGGGCTGGACGCCATCGGTAGAGAAGCAGGAGCTGCCGTATATGCCGGCGCGGGTATTGCTTCAGGATTTTACGGGTGTGCCGTGTGTGGTGGATCTGGCGGCGTTACGCTCGGCGATGGAGCGGGCAGGTAAACCGGCGAGCCGGATTGAGCCGCTGATTCCGGTGGATCTGGTTATTGACCATTCGGTGCAGTTGGATGATTCGGGAAATGCGGCTTCGTTTCAGTTGAATGTGGATCGTGAGTTTGAGCGAAACGAAGAGCGTTATAAATTTTTGAAGTGGGGGCAGCAGGCGTTTGATAAGTTGCGGGTATTGCCGCCGGGTTTGGGGATTTGTCACCAGATCAATATGGAGTATTTGGCGGACTGTGTGATGTTGGGCGAGGATGGGGTTGCGTATCCGGATACGCTGGTGGGTACCGATTCGCATACAACGACGATCAACTGCATGGGCGTGTTGGGCTGGGGTGTTGGTGGTATTGAGGCGGAAGCGGCAATGCTAGGACAGCCGATTCCCATTCTGACACCGGAGGTGGTTGGTTTTAAACTGACAGGCGCGTTGCGTGCGGGTGTGACGGCAACCGATTTAGCACTGACGGTTACGAAGATGCTGCGTGAGCTGGGCGTGGTTGGAAAGTTTGTTGAATTTTATGGCGAGGGTGCGGCGAATCTTTCGCTGGCAGATCGCTGTCCTGTGGCGAATATGGGGCCTGAGTACGGTGCAACGATGGGCTTCTTTGCGATTGACGAGAAGACAATTGAGTATCTGAAAGAGACGGGGCGGAGTGATGAGCAGTGTGAGCTGGTCGAGGCGTATTGCAAGGCGCAGGGTTTGTGGGGTTTTGCGGATGAGGCGGATTACAACGCGACGCTTGAACTGGATCTGGATACGGTCGAGGCCGTGATAGCGGGCCCGAACAAGCCGCACCAGCGGCTACCTTTGAGCGGGGTGAAGCAGGAGTTTCAGGAGGATTTTGCGCCGAGCGGTAAAACCGCGGAGGCGGAAGGGGTAGGTACATTGCCGGAGGGTGCGGTTGTTATTGCGTCCATCACAAGCTGCACGAACACGTCGAATCCTAGTTTGGTTATGGGGGCGGGCATTGTGGCGAAGAAGGCGGTGGAGCGTGGGCTTCACGTGCCGGCCTATGTGAAGACATCGCTGGCTCCGGGTTCGCAGGTGGCAACAGAGTATTTGAAGGAGTCGGGATTACTCGGTTCGCTCGAAACCCTTGGATTTAATGTGGCGGCGTATGGTTGCGCGACTTGTATCGGCAACAGTGGTCCGCTGGCGGAGCCGATTGATGCGGCAATCCGCGAAACGGATCTAACCGTAGCTGCCGTGCTCTCCGGTAACCGTAACTTTGAGGGTCGGGTGCATCCGTTGACGAAGGCAAACTATTTGGCGTCGCCGCCGCTAGTGGTGGCGTATGCGTTGGCGGGCACAGTGGATATTGATCTACAGCAGGATCCACTGGGGGTTGATGGCGAGGGGAATCCGGTCTACTTGAAGGATATCTGGTTTACGGGCGAGGAGCTGATAGAAGCGGTGAAAGTTTCGGCTAATAGCGACTATTATCGCGATGTGTATGCTGATGTGTTTAGTGCAAATGAGCAGTGGAATGAGTTGAGCGCGGCAGAGGGAGAGACCTTTGCGTGGGATGCGGATTCGACCTACATCCGGGAGCCATCGTTCTTTGAGGGTTGTGAGCAGCCTGCTGGCGGGTTGGCGGATATTGAATCGGCGGCCGTGCTGGGTTATTTTGGTGACTTTATCACCACCGACCACATTTCTCCGGCGGGCGTGATTCCGGAGGAGAACCCGACGACGGCTTACTTGACGGAGCGGGGTGTGGCGAAGCGGGACTTTAATAGCTTTGGATCGCGGCGTGGCAATCACGAGGTGATGATGCGCGGGACTTTCGGTAACATTCGGATTGATAATAAGCTAGTGGATCGCACAGGTGGCTTCACGGTTAAAGATGGTGAAGTGATGCCGTTCTATACGGCGGCAATGGCGTATCAGGAAGCAGGCACGCCGTTAGTGATTCTGGCGGGTAAGATGTATGGTGCTGGCTCGTCGCGGGACTGGGCGGCGAAGGGTACGAAGCTGCAGGGCGTGAAGGCGGTAATCGCTGAGAGCTTTGAGCGGATTCACCGCTCTAACTTGGTGGGTATGGGCGTGTTGCCGTGTGAGTTCATCGAGGGGCAAACCGCAGAGAGTCTCGGCTTAGAAGGCAATGAGTCCTTTACCATCAAGGGTATTGCAGACGAGTTTGCGCCAGGAAAAATTCTTGAGGTTCGCGCGGGTGACAAAACCTTCCAAGTGAAGGCGCGAGTGGATACGCCTCTCGAGATTGAATATCTGAAAAATGGCGGAGTACTCAGCTACGTCTTGCGTAATTTTATTGCCGAGGTTTAATCGATTAAGCGAACTTGGACACGATAGAATAGACTGGACGTGGAGTGTGTCTCGATAAGCCGAATCGCCTCATCAGCACCTGCAAATTCTAGGGGGGAGGACTGCCAGTCATCCGTTAAGGAAGAGGTGTATTCTAGCGTGTACATCCGATTAAGCACACCTTGCCAAGAGAGAAGACGCATACCACCTTCTATTTCGTCATAGGCGAGATTAAAAATGCTCTCCGCATTATTCATACCTGTACCAGCTATGTATTCATCATAATCATTGGCGCCATCACTATCGGTATCGGCCATCAGAGGACTTCCTCCATGTGTCTGTTCATGCAGGTCGGTAAGCCCATCACTATCCGTGTCTGCTAGATTGAGATCAGACCCAAAATAGTGTTCTTCGAGATCGTTGAGACCATCTTGGTCATTGTCATAAGACCATTCGTGAGCAATTGCGTGAGAGCTTTGCAGAGGTTTTATGAGAAAGCTAGCAGCTGCACCTGAATAGTGAATGTAATCTCCGCCCATTGCAGTGAACCCGCCAACGGGCTGAATCGATCCGATAGACTGATAGGCACCGCCCGTATGCGTGCCGCCTAAGGCTGAAAGGTGTAACATCTCATTATTATATGTGGCATGAGCCTGCCATACAAAGAGT
>CAXGYR010000090.1:0-4569 GCA_964014015.1 uncultured Kiritimatiellaceae bacterium | reverse complement strand
CGCTCTTCCGATCTTTGTGGCCTATGCGGGGGCCTTTGGTCTGGTTTGATAACTGAAAAAGAGATCGCTTTTACCCATACGTCACGTTACGGTTTTTTTATGCATAGAGAGTTTCTTATCTTGGCAGGAATGTTGTTGTCGGTTGTCGTAGAGACGGCTGCAGAGCCGATGGCATGTTGTGAGAAGATGCCGAGTCGGTTTGGAGCGGTTTCGCAGGCGATGCCGGAGGGCATGGTCTGGTTGCCGGGAGGAACCTTTACCATGGGCGGCGAGGTGGCGGATTTTATGAAAGCGTGGCCGTATGGTGCGCGCTCTCGATCAGATGAACGACCGTTACATGCGGTTGAATTGGACGGTTTTTGGATCAGCCGGACACCGGTAACCAATGCGGAATTTCTGGAGTTTGTTGAGGCGACAGGTTATGTGACGACGGCAGAAAAGGTGCCCGATCTGGAAGAACTGATGAAGGGAATGCCTCCGGGAAGCCCTCCTCCGTCGGCAGATTTGCTGGTGCCAGCTTCGATGGTTTTTACGGCGCCGGAAGAGCAAGTATCGTTGCAAAATGTGTTGCAGTGGTGGCGCTGGCAGGAAGGTGCGAACTGGCGTGAGCCAGAGGGACCGGGTAGCACCATCACAAATCGATTGGATCATCCGGTTGTGCAGGTTTCCCATTATGATGCGCAGGCGTATGCCGACTGGAAAGGAATGAGTCTGCCGACGGAGGCGCAGTGGGAGTATGCAGCGCGAGCCGGGGCGGAGCAGCAGATGTTTGTATGGGGCAATGAGCCGGTGAAAGAAGAGGCTCCGCGCATCAATATCTGGCAGGGTGATTTCCCGCATCGTAATACGGTGGCAGACGGCTATGAAACAACCTCTCCGGTTACAGCGTTTGCACCGAATGGGTATGGGCTGTACGATATGTCGGGCAATGTGTGGGAATGGGTGGCGGATTGGTACCATGTGGATGCGTATGCGATGCGTAAAGGTTCGGAGCCGGTTAAGAATCCGCAGGGACCGGCGGCTAGCTATGACCCGGATGAACCTTATCTGGGTAAGCGAGTGATACGGGGCGGATCGTTTTTGTGTAACGATTCATACTGTTCGGGCTATCGTCCGGCAGCGCGGATGAAGACCAGTCCGGATACGAGCTCGAATCATACGGGGTTTCGTTTGGTGCTGAATGGAGTGGTGAAGTAGGTTCGATATTCTGTTGGCAGCGGCTTGGGGTAATGGTTCTTATGGTTAGTATACCTCAGATGTTTGGTCGCTTATATTATTCTTCTCTACGTTGTAGACGATAATCAAAATGATTAATAGAGGGAGATACTATGTCTAATTTTAAAACAGAATCGCGGGTGAGAATTATAGTTGCTGCGATCTTCACCCTTCTTTTTTGTATGAGTGCGACGTCATTAGCGGAAGTTACATACAAGCCTGAGGAGCAGTCTTTGTCACGACACATAGCCGCACCCGATTGGTTTCGAGATGCCAAACTGGGTATCTATTTTCACTGGGGGCCTTATACGGTTGCCGCTCATGGAAACGAATGGTATCCGCGCTGGATGCATTTTGATTATGATGCTGTGGCTTGGGAGGGACGTGTTAAAGGATATCACTTCGACTTGCTTGATTGGCATACAGAGAAATTTGGTCATCCTTCTGAATTTGGTTATCACGACATGATACCGCTGTTTACAGGCGAACATTTCGATGCGGAATCGTGGGCGCAGCTGTTCGAGGATTCTGGTGCTAGATTCGCCGGACCCGTCGCCATGCATCATGATGGTTTTGCCATGTGGGATAGTCAGGTGACACCTTGGAATGCGAAAGCAAAAGGACCAAAACGCGATATCACCGGGGAGTTGGCTACGGCGTTGCGGAAGCGCGACATTAAATTAATCACATCGTTTCATCATGCACGTCATTTACAGCGGTACCGCGGGCAATCTCCTATGGAAGCAATGCAGCGGTTTGGTGATCGAAAAAGTTATCATCCCTTTTGGAATTCACACTACCCTTGGATAGAAGGGCTTCCTACGTCTTCAGAAGATCCTGTGCTTCGGTTGCTCTATGGTAATATGCCGGAGGAAGAGTGGTTGGAGGAGTTCTGGTTGGCGACGCTTAAAGAGGTGATAGACAACTATCAGCCGGACATTATCTGGTTCGATACTTGGCTGGACCAAATTCCAGAGTCGAAGCGATACGAATTCGCGGCGTATTTCCTGAATGCTGCCGATAAGACGGGCCAAGAAGTTATGATCACACATAAACATGAAGACTTGCCTCCGGAATTCTCAGTGGAGGATCTAGAGAAAGGGCGCCGTAGTGGAATGGATGGAGCGGCATGGTTGACCGATGACACGCTCTCAACCGGTAGTTGGTCGTATACGGAGGATCTTCAGCTTAAGTCTTCAGAGCGTGTAATTCATGAGTTCATTGATATCGTGTCGAAGAATGGCCAGTTGCTTTTGAATATATCTCCCAAAGCTGACGGCACAATACCGGACAATCAACGGGCGGTTCTCATGGACCTAGGAGGATGGTTGAAGGTTAATGGCGAGGCTATTTACGGAACGCGGCCTTGGACGCTATACGGCGAGGGCCCCAGCCAAATGGCAAAAGGTGGGCATTTCACGAAGCAGGTTACCTACACGGCTAAGGATATTCGTTTTACGACAAAAGAGGATGTGATGTATGCCATCACGTTGGGTACTCCTGTTGAAGAAACGGTTATTGCCGCGTTGTCTTTGAACAACAGTTTGTTGGGCTCGCAACAAATCAGATCTGTTGAGGCCCTCAGTGGCGACTATGTGGAAAGCTGGAAACAGGAGCGCGATGGCTTAAGAATTAAATTGAAAAAAGGCGCGCCCGAACAGATTGCCTACGCTTTTAGGATTAAGTAGGTGCATGAGATACGCCGAATGGGATGGAATTGTTGGTGTAGCTAGAGGCAAGCCAGCATGAAAACCTTGAGCGACAGGGATTAAAAATACGGTGGTTTGGGCGGGTGAATAGAAATCCCGCTTGATCGAATGGGTGCACTGCACTATATCAATCACTGTCTTTTTCGCCCCGGTAGCTCAGCTGGATAGAGCAACGGACTTCTAATCCGTAGGTCTCAGGTTCGAATCCTGATCGGGGCGCCATCTTTTTTCATTGGTCTATTGGATAGATGGTGATTACGTTTTTTATTCTTATTATATTACCCTTATGGGTTGGGAGGTTCGTGTGGATATCCGTAACGCAGTTAGTCAGGTTGAGTATAGCAAGATGAGTAGTGCGCAGTTGCGTGATGCTTTTTTGATGGATGTTTTTGAGCCGGGAGCCATACATGCAACCTATTGCGAGGTGGAGCGAACCGTTGTGGGGGGTGTAGTTCCGCTGCAAGAGCCGTTGGTGTTGGAGGCGAGTGCTGAGTTGGCTTCGGAAACATTTTGTGAGCGGCGTGAATTGGGCGTGATCAATCTGGGCGGCGCGGGTTCTGTTCAGGTGGATGATGAAGTTTTTGAGCTGTCGCGGTTAGATGCGCTGTATGTCGGAAAAGGCGCGAACAATATTGTGTTTGCCTCCACAGAGGAGGCGGAACCGGCGGCGTTCTATCTGGTCTCTTATCCGGCACATCACTCATATCCGACGGTTAAAATTAGTCAGGCGGAGGCCAATCGGGTCGAGCTGGGTTCGCCGGAGGAGGCGAACGAGCGGACGATTTATCAATATATTCATGAGCGTGGGGTTCAGAGTTGTCAGTTAGTGATGGGGGTGACGGCGCTGGCGAAGGGAAGTGTGTGGAACACGATGCCGTGCCATACGCATTTGCGGCGCTCGGAGGTGTATCTCTATTTTGATCTAGGGGACGCGGACAGAGTCTTTCATTTTATGGGACCGGCAGAGGAGACACGGCACTTGGTGGTGGCAAATCGGCAAGCGGTGCTATCGCCGACTTGGTCGATCCATTGTGGATGTGGAACGCAGGCGTATCAGTTTTGTTGGGCGATGGGTGGTGAGAACCAGCGGTTTGATGATATGGACGCGGTGCCGCTGGAAGCGATGAGGTAGGGGTGAGATGAGTCGGGCGATATCTTTTTTTGTGTCGGGTTTGCTACTGGGAGTTTTGCTGGCGGGTTTTGGTTTTGTGGCGTATGTGAATCAGTCGGCAGGGCTCGGTGCGGGTGAGGGGCAGACGGTGTTAAAGTTGGGACACAGTTTGGATACGGGGCACCCGGTTCATGTGGCGATGGAGTTTATGGGGGATCGGCTGGCGGAGTTGTCGGGCGGGTCGGTACGCTTGGATATTTACCCGAGTGGGGTGCTGGGCTCCGAGGTGCAGTGCATTGAGCAGTTGCAGGTGGGGTCGTTGGCGATTACGAAAACATCGGCTGCTTCGATGGAGAATTTTATTCCGGTGATGTCGGTCTATGGATTGCCGTATTTGTTCCGCGATGTTGATCACTATTGGGAGGTGTTAACGGGACCAATCGGGACGGATTTGCTGCGACGGGGAGAAAACAAATTTTTGCGGGGGCTCTGTTATTATGATTCAGGGTTTGAATTGCTTGATGCGGACGGGGT
>CAXGYR010000089.1:0-4617 GCA_964014015.1 uncultured Kiritimatiellaceae bacterium | reverse complement strand
AAGCGGAGGAGCCTGTCAAAGAGGAGAAGCCCGCACCAGAACCCGCTCCTGTAGCTCCAGCACCGGAGCCTGCTCCTGCTGTTGCAGCTCCCGAACCGACGCCTGCTCCGGTGGTTGAAACGCCTAAATCGGAGAAGAAGAAGGCGGTCTCGGCTGCGCCGAACGTACGCCGCTTGGCACGTGAGTTAGGTCTTGATATTCAACAGGTGCAGACAGCCAATAAGAACGGGCGTATTTCGTTGGAAGATGTGAAGTCCTATGCACGGGCGATGATTGCAACCGGAGGAGGCGCTTCGACGTATCAGCCGGTTAAACCGCATGGGATACAAGGCGAAGTTCGCGCCGAGAAAATGAGTGCCGTTCGCAAAGCCACGATGGAGCATATGGCGCATTGCTGGTCGACCATTCCGCATGTTACCCAACATGATACAGCGGATATCACCCGCTTGAATGAGTTGCGTAAACGGTTGTCAGGCTCGGCTGAAGCATCGGGCGTTAAATTGACGATTACCGCCATGCTGGTCAGTATTGTGACCGGCGCGTTACGTCGTTTTCCAAATTTCAATGCCAGCATTGATGCTCAGAATGCTCAGATCCTCTACAAGGATTATTACAATATCGGTATCGCTGTTGATACAGATAAAGGGTTGATGGTACCGGTAATTCGCGATGCAGATCATTTGTCGATGACGGAAATAGCCGCCGCTCTCACCACTGTATCTCAAAAAGCGAGGGAGGGTCAGATTGCATTGCAGGATCTTCAAGGTGGAACGTTTACCATCTCTAATCTAGGCGGTATTGGTGGTTCCTTCTTTACGCCGATCGTCAACTCTCCGGAAGTAGCGATTCTGGGTGTGGGTCGAGGTTCAAAAGATGCCGAAGGACGGTTGCAGATGCCGCTCTCGCTCTCGTATGACCACCGTGTCATTGACGGTGCGGATGGAGCTCGTTTCTTGCGCTGGATCGTAGAGGCTATTGAAGAGCCAATCTATTTTTACATGGAGAGCTAAGCACGCTGTGCGATTAGACGAAGCCACACTGTGTGTTCTTGATTTTGAATCTACCGGTGTGGTTTCTGGTTTCCCGATAGAGCCATGGCAGGTCGGGGTTGTTATGCTCTGCTCCGGTCGAGTAGATCAGCACAGCTTGTGGGAAAGCCTGATCCGCGTAGAAGCTAATCGACCATTCAATCCACATGCACCGGGGCGGCATGCTCAACTGCGGGATCTATTGGCAGAAGCCCCCACTCGTGATGACCTTTTCCCTCTGCTCAAAGATAGGTTAAGCAGTCAGGCTCGGGTGGCGCATAACTGTGCAACGGAGCGGAAGATGCTACGACTGATGGCGCCGATGCACTCGTTTGATCCGTGGATTGATACGCTCAAGCTGGCGCGCGAAGCGTGGCCCGGACTGCCTTCTTATGCGTTAGAGGATCTAATCGAATCGTTACAGCTCGCGCCTCGTATAGAAGCTCTGATATCGGGACGATCTGCACACGATGCCTTGTATGATGCGGTTGCATCTGCCGTACTGCTCGAGCGTCTATGCGCAGAAGGGTGGGGTGATTTGCCGCTCTCGCAACTGGTTAGCTGAGCAGCATTTTTTCGGTGGTCTGCCAATCAATACACGGATCGGTAATCGAGAGGCCGTATTTCTTCTCGCCCACTATTTTCTGGTTATCGGCTTCGATGAAACTTTCAACCATGGCGCCAATGATCGCGCAGTCGGATTCTTTCCGCTGTTCTAAAATGCTGTCCCAGACCTTCAGCTGATTAATCGCTACTTTGTTCGCATTGGCATGGGAACAGTCGACCATCAAAGCAGGTGCCAAGCCGGCTTGACTGAGCCGTTCAGCGGCTGCCAATACTTCCGGTTTTTCGTAGTTGGGGCGACCGTCGCCGCCACGCAGTACCAGATGGGTGTTTGGATTGCCCTGTGTCGTCACCACGGAGGTGTGACCATCGGGATCGATGCCGAGAAAACGGTGGGAGATGCTGGCAGAGGCAATCGCGTTAATGGCGACCTGTACGTTGCCATCGGTTCCGTTTTTGAAGCCGACCGGCATGGAGAGTCCGCTCGCCATTTCGCGGTGTGTCTGTGATTCGGTCGTGCGCGCACCAATAGCAGCCCAGCTGATCAGATCAGCGGTATATTGCGGTACGATCGGATCGAGAAATTCGGTAGCAATCGGCAGTCCGAGTTCAGCAATTTGAATGAGAAGCTGTCGTGCAGCACGCAGACCGTGCTCCATATCGCAACTGTCATCTAGGCGGGGATCGTTAATGAAGCCTTTCCAGCCGGTGGTAGTGCGCGGTTTTTCAAAATAGACCCGCATCACGATTAACTGTTTGTCGGCGGTTTGATCGGCGATGGCTTTGAGCCGTTTGGCATAGTCGAGCGCGGCTTCTGGATCGTGAATAGAGCAGGGACCGATTACGGTGAGTAGACGGCGGTCTTTGCGGTCGATGATATCGCGCACGGCTTGGCGCTGCTCCACAATCTGCTGCACTAGTGGTTCGCTCAGCGGCAACTCTTGTTTAAGCTGCGCAGGGGTGATCAGTCGCTGCAGATTGGAGATACGGATGTCTTCGGTTGGATGATTTTCGGTCGTCATAATGCGGGGCAATAAACCACAAAGCAGGGGATGGAACAAGGGTAGGACGCAACTTTCTAAAACGAAAATAGGCGCCGTGTTTTCACACAGCGCCCTTTATCCTCAACACATTTCAAGTAGAAGGAAAAATGTGCCGAAATTAATACATGCGGGTGTAGCCGATCTGGAGGCTCTGGCTGTCGAATTCCATATCTCCTCCACCTGGTAAATCTTCAAAATCTTCGGCGAAGAGGAAGCGGTATTCGAAATTTATGCAGGTCATGTCGTCGAGCGGATAGCAGATGCCAGCACAGACTTGACCAGCGAGAACGGTTTCTTCAGCATCACCGGCATCAAAATCGAGGACGCCGACGCCGAATAAGCCATAGGGAGTAAAGCTCTGCTCGCAGTCGATTAGATAGTAGCCGTTTGCCATGACGGTCCAGATGGTTGCATCTTCAGATGTATTGTCTGCTGTCATTTCGTTCTGTTGATAGGCGACGGCGAGTTCGTAGGCGATCGGCAGTTCGCTGATCTGCGCGCCAATGGCACCTTCGATTACCCAGCCTGCATCAAATTCGACATCGTATAAATGCTGATTATTGGCGCTTCGAACCTCCGTATCTCCGGGCTGTGCCCATCCGGCGCTGAGGCTCCAGAATTTTTGCTGTTCGGCGCTAGCACCGAGTGTAATAAGTAGTGCGATTAAACAGGCGTTAATTTTTATCATCTCTGCTCTTTATATTAAGTTCAGTAGTTTTCTATTAAGTAATTAATAGCTAAACCGTAAATAATGAATATAAACTTAACAAGAAGAAATAATGATTATTGTGATTTAAACTGGAGAACGCGTTTTTCGCGGTCGCGGATGATTTCGCGGTGTGTCCAGACCAGTTGTGGGTCGTAAAAAGGGATGCCGCGAGTGGCAGTGGCGAGGATCTCACGCTCTTCGATCGGCAGAGGCTGCTGGATGAGAGTGGGGTTGAGGGTAGCTTGGGTACCGCTGCGGGGGCGGCCGATGGGAGCGGTTTCGCCAACGTGAAAGCCGGCTTGAAGAAGACCGGCACGGATGGGTCCGGCGGCGGCATAGGTGAAGAGTTGGGCGTTCGGGCGCATGATGCGTTTAATTTGTTGAAAGAAGTGGAGGGTCCAGCATTCGCTGTTGCGGGGAGAGGAGAAGGCATCGAGGAAAATAAGGTCCATGGAGGCGTCGGGGAGGAGGGTAATGGTGTGGCGGGCGTCGCCCCAGTGCATCTTGATGGTTTGATCGGGAAGGGGTTCTGCGTGGGCATGTTGGTGGAGCTGCTGGAGGGTGGTAGCCCAGTTGAAGGTGTCGTCGGGGTGAGGTGGGAGGGTTTCGGCGGCATGGCGAACGACACGACGGTCCATTTCGAGGGCGGTGACGGTTAGAGGATGGGGTGTATCGGCGGCGGTGTTGAGGGCTGCGAGGGTGTTGTAGCCGAGACCAAAGCAGATATCGAGCAGGTGAAGGGGTTGTTGTTGTAGTTGCTGGTGAAGGCGAGCGGGTTGGATGTATTTGCCTTGGGCTTCGAGGCGGGCACCTGCACGGGCGTGGTAGTGCTCTTTTACGATGTCGTTCCAGAAGGTGGTGGAGCCGTCTTCGGTGGTGACGGGGTTGACGGGAAGGGGGGCGGGGGGATCGGGATGGGTATGGCCGGGGAATAGGTCAGCTTGGCGCCATTCGCGGGCTTCCATTTGGGCGACGATATAGTTGCGGAATTTCATTTTATCCATATGCCAGCGGGGGGCGATGAGTTCGTGGTCGGGGGTGTCGGTCGTGAGGCGCATGATGGGTAGATTGGGGGGCATGCGGCGGATGAAGTCGATGAGATGTTCGGCGAAGGGGTATTCCATGAAGACGGGGAGGGGGGTGAGGGCGTGTTCGAGAGCGAGGGTTGTGCCTTTTTCGATATGGAGATTGTGAATTTTTACGGCTTGAATGGGAAGCTGGGCAAAGCGGTCGGCGGTGGCTTGGAAGTGGGCGGCGGTTTCGCCGGGGAGGC
>CAXGYR010000088.1:0-4861 GCA_964014015.1 uncultured Kiritimatiellaceae bacterium | reverse complement strand
GGCGAAGCCCCCGCCCGCGGCTGGCTCTCACCCGAACCCCGCTCAAAAGACCCAGCCATAAATCAGCACAACCATTTTAAAAACGGCGAATGGAATCACTACCGCATCATCGCTCAGGGCGCCCGTATCCGCACCTACCTTAACGGAAAGCTTATTGCCGACCTAGCCGACGAAGAAATCTACCGCACCCACCCCCAAGGACACATCGGACTTCAAGTCCACAGCATCCCCGACAAAAACCACCCCCTACAAGTTAGCTGGCGCAATCTACGTATAAAAGAAATGTAAACAACCCCGGAGCACTCAAATGAAAAAACAAAACCTACTTCTCATCCTACCACTCATAGTAATGACCACTATCGGCTGCCCCCAACACGACCACAGCAGCGACCACAACCCATGGATCTCCCTCTTCAATGAGCAAAACCTCGACGGATGGATACCCAAATTCAACGGCCACCCCCCCGGCAAAAACCCCGACAACATCTTCCGCGTAGTCGACGGTGCCATCACCGTCACCTACCAAGACTTCACCCCCCCCGCCTTCAAACAACACTTCGGCAACCTCATCTACAACCAACCCCTCACCAACTACCACTTCAAATGCGAATACCGCTTCTATGGTGAACAAGCCCCCGGTGCCTCCATCTGGGCCTACGCCAACAGCGGCGCCATGCTCCACGGCGAAAGCCCCCAACAAATGGGCATCGACCAACCCCACCCCACCTCCCTCGAATTTCAATTTCTCGCCCAAGATGAAACCGGCGAACGCGTCACCGGCTCCATCTGCTCCCCCGGCACCTACCTCGACCTCAACGGCGAAACCATCAAAAAACACGTTACTAAAAGCCAAAAAATTGCCTACCCCCTCGGCGAATGGGTCACCGCC
This sequence comes from uncultured Kiritimatiellaceae bacterium, assembly GCA_964014015.1. Lineage (GTDB taxonomy): Bacteria > Verrucomicrobiota > Kiritimatiellia > Kiritimatiellales > Pontiellaceae > Pontiella. The sequence goes on along the minus strand of CAXGYR010000088.1, from coordinate 3,972 downwards.
GAAGCCATCATCCACAACGGAACCGTTCAACACATCATCAACGGCGAAATCGTCATGGAATACAATAACCTCCGCCGCGACGACGGCACCCCCCTCACCCACGGATACATCTCTCTCCAAGCCGAAAGCCACCCCTGCCAATTCCGCAACATACAACTCAAAATCCTAGACTAATCGAGAGATAACCAGCCCCATGAACCGCAGAACCCTCCTCCAAAACCTCGCCCTCGCCACCGCCGCCCTCACCCCCGCCCTCACCCGCGGCGCCCCCAAAACCAGTGATGCTCTCGGCGAAATACTCCCCACCCGCCCCCTCGCCAACACCGGCGAATCCATCACCTGCCTCGGACTCGGCGGCTTCCACATCAGCGAAACCAAAACCGAAAAAGAAGCCCAACAAATCATCGAAGCCGCCCTCGAAGGCGGCATCCGCTTCTTCGACAACGCCTACGCCTACCACCAAGGCCTCAGCGAAGAACGCTTCGGAAAATTCCTCACCCCCCGCTACCGCGACCACATCTTCCTCATGACCAAAAGCGGACACGCCACCGCCCAAGGCGCCCGCCAACAACTCGAAGAATCCCTCCGCCGCATGAACACCGACGTCATCGACCTCTGGCAACTCCACTCCCTCAAAACCGAAAACGACACCAGCAAACGCCTCGCCAACGGCGTCATCGACATGGCCCTACAAGCCCGCCAAGAAGGCAAAATTCGCCACATCGGCTTCACCGGCCACGCCTCCCCCTACGCCCTCACCCGCATGCTCGAAGACGAAACCGCCCGAGAAGCTTGCGTCACCTGCATGCTCCCCATCAACCCCGTCGACGCCAGCTCCACCCACAGCCACATCGCCCATGCCATCCCCAAAATGCTCCAAAACAACATCAGCCCCCTCGCCATGAAAACCCTCGCCGACGGACGCTTCTTCGACAAAAAAGAGCGCAACGGCAGAACCATCTGGGAAAGCACCGACCCCATCGTGCCCAGCCACCTCAGCCTCAAAGACTGCATTGAATTTGCCCTCGCCCTCCCCATCGCCACCCTCATCACCGGCGCCAACCGCGTCGAACACATCCAAGACAAAATCAAAATCGCCCAACGCTTCAACGGCCTCAACGAAAAACAACGCCTCGCCATCATCAACAAAGTCAGCGACTTCGCCCTCGGTGGAAAAATCGAATACTACAAAAACCAAGAACTCCGCGGCTAAACACCCTAAAACACCAAGTAATAATGAGAAAGGCGGCTGAGGGCCGCCTTTGTTGTTTCGAGTTGTAAGAGATTTTATACGGTGTCAATGGCGCGGCCGATGTAGGCGGCGGGCGTGAGGGCGAGCAGGCGCTGTTTGTCGTCGGCGGGAATCTCGAGCGTTTCGATGAAGGCGCGGATCGTGGTTTGGTTAATGCCGTCTTTACCGCGCGTTAACTCTTTGAGTTTTTCATAAGGCTTTTCGATGCCGTGTTTGCGCATGACGGTTTGAATCGGCTCGGCGAGTACTTCCCAAGCGCTGTCGAGATCAGCCGCGAGAACATGCTCGTTGAGCTTGAGTTTGCTGAACCCTTTGAGGGTCGAGCGGTAGGCAATCAAACTGTAACCAAAACCGACGCCCATGTTGCGTAGGACGGTTGAGTCGGTCAGGTCGCGCTGTAAGCGTGAGATGGAGAGCTTGGCGGAGAGGTGCCCGAAGATGGCATTTGCCAATCCGAGGTTGCCTTCCGAATTCTCAAAGTCGATTGGGTTTACCTTGTGCGGCATTGTTGAAGAACCGATCTCGCCGGCAATCGTTTTCTGTCCAAAGTAAGCCATGGAGATATAAGTCCAGATATCGCGATCCAAATCGGTTAAAATCGTATTGAATCGTGCGAGGGCATCAAACAACTCGGCCATGTAGTCGTGCGGTTCAATCTGCGTCGTGTAGTGGTTCTGCACCAGACCAAGCTCGCCTTCAATCACCCCGCCAGCCAGTGCAATCCAATCGACCGCTGGATAGGCGCTCACGTGTGCATTGTAGTTTCCGACCGCGCCGTTGAGTTTACCAAGCAGCTGCACCGCTTCGGTCTGTGCTTTCTGACGCGTGAGCCGGTCGGCAAACACCGCCAGCTCTTTGCCGATCGTGGTCGGCGAGGCGGTCTGCCCGTGTGTACGGGCTAGCATGGGAACCGCTTTCCACTCCTCCGCGAATGTCAGTAGCTGGTCAATCATCTCCTGCTGCACGGGCAGTAACGCCGCCAGCCCATCCTTAAGCATTAATGCGTGCGAGAGATTATTGATATCCTCCGAGGTGCAGGCAAAATGGATAAATTCGCCCAGCTCTTCTAGCGAACTACCGGCGATCTTCTCTTTGAGGTAATACTCAACCGCTTTTACATCGTGGTTAGTGGTTCGTTCGATAGTTTTTACCTTCTCTGCCTCTTCGACCGTAAATCCGCTGACAACCGCATCCAGTTGTGCCGACTCTTCGTTACTCAGCGCACGACACTCGGGAATGCCCGCTTCAGCACAGAGTGCCTTAAGCCACAACACTTCCACCCACACCCGATTACGAATCAGTGCATGTTCGGAAAAGGCATCGGTTAGTTCGGTCACTTTAGCAGCGTAGCGTCCGTCAATCGGACTTATAGCAGTAATCATAATGGATTCTCCCTCAATCGTTGAGTTGGCACTATAAGAGTTCAGCCGCCGCATGGAAACCGGGAATCGGAAGAATTAAAGCTGTGCGAACAATGCACCCCACTGCTCCAATGCTGCCTGTAGGGCTTTTCCACGATGCGAAATACGGTTTTTCTCGCCGGGATCTAACTCGGCATAGGTCAGTTCATAGCCATCTGGAATAAAGAGCGGGTCATAACCAAACCCATCCTCTCCGCGCATGGCTTCGGTGATGGTTCCCTCCACCGCGCCTTCCAACGTACGCACTTCGCCTACCAAATTAACCAGCGCCAGCACCGTACGAAAACGCGCCCGCCGATTGGTCTTACCGTCTAGTTCAAACAGCAGTTTGTTACAATTATCCAGATAGGAGCAGTGTTCGCCTGCATAGCGCGCGGAGTAGACGCCCGGTGCTCCATCCAAAGCATCCACTTCCAATCCCGAATCATCGGCCAGTGCCCAGCAACCGGTTGCCGCTGCAATCGTGGTTGCCTTCTTGATCGCGTTTCCTTCGAGCGTATCCTTATCTTCGACAACATCTGGAATCTGCGGATAATCAAACGACGATTTGACTACCGCCTCGCTCAACCCGAGCACCGCCCGAATCTCCTTCAGCTTATTTGCATTGCGTGTCGCAATCACCAACTGCATAGCATCTCCCTTTTCGGCCAGACTATAAAAAAACCCCGGTTCCGTGAAGAACCGAGGCTAAAAATAAAAACCGGCTACGTGCTACTCTCCCGAGGTCTACCCCTCAGTACCATTGCCGCTGCGACTCTTCACTTCTGTGTTCGGGATGAGAACAGGTGTTTCATTCGCGCTATAGTAACCGGAAAAATTCAAATTAAAGGACAAGAGCATAGTATTGAAATAACAGCAACGCGCTGTATACCTTACGGTTTATCGGTCTGGCAGCCTTTTGCAAACTGCCGACGTAAAACCTATTTTTTCCCATCGGGAAAAAAATAAAGATCAAGCCTCACGGCTAATTAGTACTGGTTAGCTTCATACATCACTGTACTTCCACGTCCAGCCTATCAACGTCCTAGTCTAGAACGAGCCTTGAGTGTTCCGAAGAACAAGGGAAGTCTTATCTTAGAGGGGGCTTGGCACTTAGATGCTTTCAGCGCTTATCCTTCCCGTGCGTAGCTACCCAGCGATGCCGTTGGCACGACAACTGGAACACCAGAGGCACGTTAATCCTGGTCCTCTCGTACTAAGGATTAATCTCTTCAAACTTCCTGCGACCACGGCGGATAAGGACCAAACTGTCTCACGACGTTCTGAACCCAGCTCGCGTACCGCTTTAATGGGCGAACA
>CAXGYR010000087.1:0-5018 GCA_964014015.1 uncultured Kiritimatiellaceae bacterium | reverse complement strand
TGAAAGGTGTAACATCTCATTATTATATGTGGCATGAGCCTGCCATACAAAGAGTAAGATAAAATAGAGGGAGAGTGTACGCATACCTATTCTTTAATGTAGTAATAAAATCCATCGCTGTATTTAATAGCACTACCAACTGTGTGGAATTTTAAGATTGAATCATCACCTGCTTCTTCTTCTTCTACAATCATCGTTAAACCATTGGGTAGTTCACCAACAAAATAAGCAGTGTTGTTGGGTCGATTCATCTCTCGAGTGAGTTCCTCTTCTGATGATAGCGAATAAAGGTCTCCACTAGACTCTAGTGAAATCCAGAGTTTGCCGGTAGTTCCATAAAGCTCTGGATCTGTATCATCACTATCATTTTCTTCAAATAAAGTTAGTACTTCTGTCCACGTGACGCCTTCGTCTGTGGATTTCCATAGATAAGCATTTCTGATATATCTGGTTTCCATTGAGCCGTAATCATAATACCCATCCTCTTCAATAGCCCATAAGGTGTTTTCATGAAGTAAAATAGCGTCACTCTCAGGTGCAAAGTCTAGGTTGCCTTGAGGTACATCCGCCCACCATGTTCCATTTGGACTATATATTCTTTGTGAAATATTCGTATTTTCTAAAACCTGAATGAAATGCAGGTATTGGTCGGATGCAAATAAGGCGAATTCACTATAACCTCCCTCTGTGTCATTTATATCTTGTACATCTTCCCATATAATCCCATTAGATGAGCGTATGACCTTATTAGTTGGCCATGCCTCTATAATTGTATAGATCTGATTTTTAAAAACGATGAGTTCATATAATTCAACTCCAACAATATTATTGGTCTGCACAATCCACGTTTCTCCATCGGACGAGATCGCTGTAAGAAAGTTAGTGGTACTAGAATTCCCCATTTCATTGCGAAGAGATTCTTCAGAGACGGCTATAATTTGTTCATTTAAGATACAGAACACTGCATCCCCTAAGAATAGGGCGTTGGAGTTAACATCATAAACATCAAAGGATATGCCGTCGGTTGTCTTCGCAAATTGTACTATTTCGATCTCTTCAGATCCATATTCATTAACTCTATCTTCTTCATATTTTAGAAATAATGCATCTCCAAAAAAGAACTCTGGTCCAAAGTCAGTGGAAGGGAAGGGATTATCATTTACCTCATCAATTGTAGGAGATTGCAGGGGGGCATAACCCTGTGAAGTTAGGCTGGCGTCCGGATAGTTGGTTGAGAGCAGAATAGATCCTGATGGAGCGGAGCTGCCAGCATTCAGGGCGTAAGGAACAGAGACTAATTGTTCGCGAGGAGATAAGGTTTGCCCATTGATCGTAATTTCAAGGTAGAGTGAGGCTGCACTCAGTGCATTACTGATTGAGCCTGTAACGGTATCATCGCCAATATAGGTTGCATAAAGCCCATCTATAACCTCAACCGAAGCGCTGTCTTCGTATAGCAACGAGCCGCCACTCAATTCATCATACAGCTTAAAGCTTATTGGGATAGTGTCGTTAACTAATTGGTTGTTTTCAACGAGCCGGCCCTGATAGCGAAAAAGCTGTGGTGCTTGAGCGCATACATGAAAGCCCATAAAAAAACACAGCAGTAATAAATGTACTCTATACATTCTTTCCCTTTTTTTATAAACTTCTATTTGATCAGCATAGCTGCGGTATCAATCTGAAGTAAATTGGTATGTTTGGCTTTGACCTGCCCACCACCGATATAGCAGACAATATCCTCTGGTGTAATCACGCCTTCATCAAAGAGCAGATTAACGGTCTTGTGAATCAGGTCAGCACACTCTGGCGGCACCTCAATGCATTGGGCATAGACCCCATAGGTCAGCGATAGCTCGCGAACCGTTCGAGCAGTGGCGGAGTAGGCTACAATCGGTGTACGGCAGCGATACGATGCACAGATTTGTGCGGTGTCACCCGAACGCGTACTCGTGATGATCACCTTAGCGCCTAAGCGCGCAGAAATTTCAACCGCGGATTTAGAGATGTAGTTGCGGGGCATGAGGTCTTTGCTCTGCTGCACGACCGGGAGGGTAACGCTGGAGGCTTCTTTTTCGGCTTCTACTTTCTGGGCAATATTGGTCATGGTCTGGACGGCTTCGACGGCGTATTTGCCGTAGGCGGTTTCGCCGCTGAGCATGAGGGCGTCGGTGCCGTCGTAGATCGCGTTGGCGACATCGGATACTTCGGCGCGCGTGGGGCGGGGGTTGTCGATCATGGAGTGGAGCATCTGGGTGGCGGTGATGACGGGTTTAACTTTTGTGATGGCGGTTCGAATCATCATTTTTTGAATGTTGGGAACTTCTTCGGCAGGGACTTCGATGCCGAGATCGCCACGGGCAACCATGACGCCGTGGGCGCAGTCGAGAATGGACTCGAGGTTTTCGATGCCTTCTTGGTTCTCAATTTTGGCTATAATTTTGATGGGGGATTTGCGGCGGTCGAGAATGCTTTGAATCGCCATTACGTCGTCGCGGTTGCGGACAAAGGAGTGGGCGATGAATTCGATGTCGTTTTCGGTGGCCCATTCGATGAAGCGGGCGTCTTTGTCGGTTAGGGAGGGCATTTGCAGATTAACGCCGGGTACGTTGACGCTTTTGCGGTTTTTGATTTCGCCGCTGTTGGTGACTTGGCAGATGAGTTGATCCTCTTTTTTGTCTTGGACGGTGAGGTGGATTTCGCCGTCGTCGATGAGTAGGTCGCTGCCGACGGGGACTTCGTTGACGAAGGCGTCGTAGTTGACGCAGAAGCCGGAGGTGGGTTGTTGACCGGCGGATACGTGTAGGATTTGACCGGCTGTGACTTCTAGGGGGGTTTCGAGGTCGCGAATGCGGACTTCGGGACCTTTGGTATCGATGAGGATGCCGATGCGGTCGGAGACAGCGCGTAGATTTTGGACGATTTGTTCAGCATCTTCCATTTCAATGTGCGCGGTGTTGAGGCGGGCGACGTTCATGCCGGCGTCAAACAGAGATTTGATGAAGTCGGGTTCACAGCGGTTATGAGCAATGGTGCAGACGATTTTGGTTTGTTTAGTATACATAGTATTTTTCCTTAAGGGTTGAAAGGTAGCGGATTTTAGTCGGGGGGTAAATGGCGTTCTTGAGGAGATGGTGGGTCACGATTGACGGGGTTTGTGGGTGCATGGTATCAATTAAATAGTGATGGGAGGTTATGGATGGAGTGGAGTGTGTTGGATGTTGGGGTGGGGGTGTTGGCTCTTTTATTTGGGATCTTCGGGCTTCGGGAGGGGTTTGCGCGGCAGCTAGCGACGTTAATTACGTTTGTGTTGACGATGGTAGCGTTGTATGTGGCGTATCCAGTGTTGCTGGAGTATCTGGCGGGAAATTTTCCGGAGTGGAGTGTTGCGACAGTGACGGGGGTAGGATTGGTGGCGTTGGCGCTGCTTTCGATTGGGTTGTTTGTGCTGTTGAAGCAGGTGTTAGCGAGCGCGATGTTGGCGAACCTTTCGGATGGAACCGATAAGGGGATGGGGTTTGTGTTGGGGCTACTGCGTGGTGGGGTGCTGGCGGTGTTGTTGCTGAGTGTGGTGGCGCAGTTGGGCAGTGAAGATATACGGATGCGTATGCGGGATACATCTTGGGTGGGTCGCTGGGTGTGTGATCGGGTGGCGCCGATGGCGGCGGAGTATGTGAATCGGGAGCGGTTGGGGGAGCAGGTAGATGCGTTGCGGGATCGGGTAGAGCTGCCGATGCCTGCGGAGGTGATTGAGTAGCGAGTTGGAAGGGTGGAATGCCTTTCGGGTTGAGTGTGTATGGCGATGATTCCGAAAAATACGATCGAGGAGATTCGGTCGCGGGCAAATATTGTAGATGTGGTCAGCGCCTATCTGCCGGAACTACGGCGACGAGGGGGGACGCACAAGTGTAACTGTCCGTTTCATAAAGAGAAAACGCCTTCGTTTACGGTGAACGAAGAGCGGCAGATTTATCACTGCTTTGGCTGCGGTGCGGGGGGGGATGTGTTTGGCTTTGTGATGGAGTACGAGAAGGTCGATTTTGTGGGGGCGGTGCAGTTGTTAGCGGATCGGGTGGGTGTTGAGGTGGTGTTTGAGGGGGGGCGCCGGGAGGAGCAGGGGGGGGAAGAGGTGTTGCTGAAACTGCATGCAGAAGCGGCGGCGTATTATCATCGGGTGCTGATGCAGGGGAAGGAAGGGGAGGCAGCGCGGCGCTATCTGGAGGAGCGGGCGCTGTCGGTTGAGGTCATCAAAGAATTTCAGATTGGGTTTGCGCCGGATACATGGGAGGGGTTGCTCTCGCGGGCGCTGCAGAAAGGCTATGCGGCGGAAGAGCTGGAGAAGGCGGGGCTGGTGGTGCCTTCGGAGCGGGGAGGTGAGCGGGGGCACTATGATCGGTTTCGGGGGCGGGTGATGTTCCCTATCTGTGATGCGATGGGTCGGGTGATTGGATTTTCCGGGCGGATTATGAACCGGGCAGACCGGGGGGCGAAGTATGTGAATAGCCCGGAGACGTTGCTGTTTCGCAAGTCGCAGGTGTTGTTTGCCTTTGATAAGGCGCGCAAGGCGATTGTGGAGAAGCGGCAGGCGGTGATTGTGGAGGGACAGATTGATGCGATTCGTTGCCACGAGGCGGGCTTGAAGCAGGTGGCGGCATCGCAAGGAACGGCGCTGACGGAACAACATGCGCGGCTGATCAAGCGCTATGCGGATGAAGTGGTGCTGGTGTTTGATGCGGATGCGGCGGGTGTGAAGGCGGCGTTGGCGACGGCGTTATTGTTTACGGCTGAAGAGTTGAGTGTGCGGGTGGCAACGCTGCCGGAGAAGGAGGATCCGGATTCGTTGATTCGCGATCATGGTGTGGCGGCGTTGGAGGCGTTGCTGGCAGAGGCACCGGGGGCGTTGGCGTATTTGATTGAGGTGAAGCGGGCGGAAGAGGATCAGCGGACGGAGGCGGGTCGGTTACGGGTGGTGAAGGCGGTGCTAGAGTTGATACGGCAGGCGAAGTCGGCGGCGCGAC
>CAXGYR010000086.1:0-5062 GCA_964014015.1 uncultured Kiritimatiellaceae bacterium | reverse complement strand
TTGAAGCTGGAGGAGAAAGTGGTGGCGAAGCCAGTTGAGAAAAAGAAGGAGAAGAAGCCGGTGGAAGAGAAAAAAGATGCGGTGGAGGGTGTGATTTCGTTTGAGCAGGTGATGGCGGTTCAGTTGCGGACGGCGCGAGTGGCCGAAGCGGAGAAGATTGAGGGGGCGGATAAGTTGTTGCGTTTGCAGGTAGATCTGGGTGAGGAGCGGCGTCAGATTGTGGCGGGAATTGCGCTGCACTACACACCGGAGGAGCTGCTGGGTCGAACGGTGGTGATGGTAGTGAACCTGAAACCGGCGAAGTTACGGGGCGTTGTTTCGGAGGGTATGCTGTTGGCGGCGTCGGCGGAGGATCGGCTGGAGTTGGTGACGGTGGGGGGCGATCTGCCGCCGGGTTCGGTGGTTCGTTAGCGTGTATTTGGCAAAAAATTGGGGTTGCACAGAAAGAGTGCAACTGCAATGGTGCTCTTTTAAATTATTTATGCCGTGGGGTACAAACGTTTTGGTCTGCGGTGAGGGATACGTTTAGGTTGGAGATTATGAATATGAAAAAATCAATAGTAGTGGCGCTGGGTTTGTTAGCGGGAACGGTTTCGGCTCAGGATGGTTTGGTGATGGTGGATCAGGGAGCGGTTTATAGCGAAGCGATGACGGAGGCTACGTTAGAAGTGGCGTTGGCATCTTCGTATGTTTGGCGTGGACAAGTTTTGAACAACGATGCAGTCATTCAGCCGCAGATTACGTTGGCGCAGTATGGTTTCAGCCTGAACATGTGGATGAACTATGACATTGGCACCAACCGTGATGGCGTGCAACGAGATGTGTCGGAGTTTGATTTTTCGATCGCGTATTCGTTGCCGGTGGACATCAACCAGATGGCAATTGATGTTGGATTGGTGAACTACAACTTTCCGGCAAACGGAAGTTATCAAAATGACTTAACAGAGGGTCATAAGTCTACGACAGAAGCGTATATCAGTGCGACCTTCTTATCGTTCAAGGATATGTTTATTCCGTCGGTCACGTTGTTTGGTGATTTTGATGAAGTAGAAGGAACATATGCGTTGTTCGATGTTTTTGTACCGTATGAGTTGAGTGAATACGTTTCACTGGCAGCGGGCGCGACGGCGGGTTACGGCAACACGAAGTATAACGATGTGTACTGGACTGCAAATGGTACGGGTGATTTCGAGGGTGAGTTCAGTGATTACAGCGTATATGCGACGGCTAGCTATGAGGTGTCGGATCGCTTGACGGCGGGTGTGACGTTGAACTATTCGATGCTGAATGGAGATGCATTTAAGAATGGTGCGCTTGCGGCCGGATATGAAGCCGACGATAAAGTGTGGGGCAGCTTGAATGTGGCGTACGATTTTTAATCGGGTCGTCAGATAGATGTAGGACGCCCCGTTTTGACGGGGCGTTTTTTTTGGATTGGTGATGGGTGCCGGTAGAGGTATTGTTTCTCAAATTATGTGAGGAGAGCGCAATGAGTGAACTCTTGGAATTATTACGGAAAAATGGTCGGGAGACGCCGGAGAATCTGGCGAAGATGTTGGGCGTTTCGGAAGCGGATGTCGTGCGGGAGCTGGAGCGGCTGGAGGCGGATGGAATAATCCGCGCATATCAGGCGGTGGTTAACGAGGAGAAGCTGGACCATTCGTTGGTGACAACGGTGATTGAGGTGAAGGTGACGCCGGAGAGTGAGGGTGGCTTTGACCGGATTGCGCAGCGGATTAGTCAGTTTCCGGAGGTGGAGTCGTTGTTTCTAATGTCGGGAACGTTTGACTTGTTGGTATTTATTAGAGGGCGGACGATGCATGAGGCGGCGCGTTTTGTAAGTGAGAAGCTGTCGACAATGGCGGGTGTTACGTCGACGGCGACGCATTTTATGATGAAGACCTATAAGCTGAACGGTATTGAGATGCAGTCAGGAGAGGATGATGAGCGGCTCCAAATCTCTCCATGATCGAATTGCGCGCACGGTGCGGGAGATCCCGCGTTCGGGCATTCGAGACTTTTTTGATATCGTCAGCACGCGTAAAGATGTGATCAGTCTGGGTATAGGCGAGCCGGATTTTGTGACGCCGTGGCATATTCGGGATGCGGCGGTGCGGGCGCTGGATAGGGGGCAAACCAGTTATACATCGAACATGGGATTGTTGTCGCTGCGGCGCTCGATTTCGGAGTTTGTGAAGAAGAAGAGCGGGATTGAGTATTCGCCGGAAGATGAAGTGTTGATCACGGTGGGGGTGAGCGAGGGGCTGGATCTGGCGGTGCGGGCGTTGGTGGAACCGGGCGATGAGGTGCTCTATCATGAGCCGAGTTATGTTTCGTATAATCCGATTGTGCAGTTTGCGTACGGAGTACCGGTGGCCATTCAGACGAAGAAAGAAAATGGATTCCGATTGACGCGGGAGGAGCTGGAGGCGGCGGTGACACCGAAGAGTAAGTTGCTGTTGCTGAACTATCCGAATAATCCGACCGGAGCGGCGTTATCCAAACCGGAAGTGGAGGATATTGCGGCTTTTGCAATCGAGCATGATCTGATTGTGCTGACGGATGAGATTTATGATGAGCTGACGTATGAGCGGGATCATTTCAGTATTATCTCGGTGCCGGGGATGCGGGAGCGGACGATCTATCTGCATGGCTTTTCGAAGGCGTGGGCGATGACGGGCTGGAGAATGGGATTCACCTGTGCGCCGCCGGAGCTGACGGAGGCGATGATGAAGATTCATCAATACACCATGTTATGTGCGCCGATATTGAGTCAGGAAGCGGCGCGTGAGGCGTTGGAGCATTGCGCGGAGGATGTGGCGCATATGAAGCAGGAGTATATGCAGCGGCGGAATTATATGCGGGCGTCGTTTGAGCAGATGGGGATTGAGTGTATTGAACCGGCAGGGGCGTTCTATGCCTTTGTGGACGTGAGTCGATTTGGTCTGACGGCGCATCAGTTTGCCTTGGATCTGCTGGAAGCAGAGAATGTGGCGGTGGTTCCGGGGACTGCGTTTGGTTCGTGTGGCGAAGGGTTTATTCGCTGTTCGTATGCAACATCGATGGATCGGATTACGGTGGCGATGGAGCGGATGGCTCGTTTTGTGAAGACGCTCTGATGGCGGAGTTGCGGGCGCATCGTGAAGTAGTGGTTTTTCCTACGGAGCTGGCGATGCGGCGTTTCCAGGCGGAGCGGGCACTGGCCGATGGCGGGGTTGATACGACGGGGCATGTGAGCATGTCGGGATTGTTGCGTATGCTGCGGGAGACGTCGGTGGAGACGTCTGCAACTCGAAGTGCGGTGGGGAATAAGCTGGCTCGGCGAGAGGCGGTGGAGACGGCGCGAGGGCATTGGAGCGATGGGGGGGGGCTGGGTGCTATGTCGGCGGGGGCGTGTGAGAAGGTTTTGGAACAGCTGGAGCGGGAGCTGGCGCAGCTACCATTGCAGGCGGAGAAAATACTGGATTGGATGGGGGCGCGGGCGGATTCGGATCGGTTGCATCAGTTGAGTGTGCTCTATCGGGTGTGGCAGGCGCAGTGCGAGCAGGAGGGTGCTGCGGATTTGGTTCGGCAGCACCGGGAGGTATTGCGGTTGCTGGGGAGCGATCGGAATAGCTGGCCGCCCTTATTGCGGGAGATTCGGCGGGTGGTGTTTCGAGATGTGCGCTGGTTTTCTTCGTTTGAGGAGCAGGTGGTACTGCGGTTGAATGATCGGTTGAAGGTGCGCGTGGAGAGTGCGTTGCCGGCAGCTCACAGTGAGGTGCAGCAAGATACGCTCGGGCAGCGGATTCGGATGGAAATTCAAAGTGAGCCGTGGTCGAGTTGGGTGGAAGAGGTGGGCGATGCGCTGGTGATGGATAGTGCGGAGATGGTGGTGGGTCTGGAGGGGGATGCGTTTGATTTTTCACGATCGGCGGGGACGTATGGCGAGGTGGAGGATATGGCGCGCCGGATGGTCTGGTTTATGGAGGAGCAGGGTACCGCACCGCACCGGTTGGCATTGGTGGTTCCTGATATGTCGCGGGTGCAGGATATTATACCGCATGTGTTTGGTCGGTTTGGGTTGCCGTACTATTTTCGGCGGGGGCGTCCGGTGTTGTCGTCGCCGGTAGTGAAGGCGTTTATGAGTTTTTTGGCATTTCCGCTGGAGGGGAGTCGGGATCGGCTGGTGGATTTGGTGCGGCATCCGGTGTTGGCCTTTGAAGAGCGTGAGCAGCAGGTGGAAGCGCTATTGGAGCAGTATCGGTTTGAACGGTTGAATGGTTTTGAACTGGAGTGGTTTCGCGGATCGGAACGGCTGAGTGGGGCCGATGTGTTGGAGCGGCTTTCAACGTGGGTGGTGGTGCCGGAAGATCATTTTAACGGTCGGGCGGTTGAGGTGCTGACGGGTGTGCTGGAGGCGCTGGATGGGGTGGTGTTGCCGTTGGGTGAGATGCTGGATATGCTAGCGCAGTTGCTGGAGAATGAGACGATACTGCCGGAACAGAGTCGGGAGCATGGCGTGGCGGTGATCTCGGTGGAAGATGCGGTGGGGCTCTCTTTTGATTGGGTAGGCTTCTGCGGTATGAACGAAGGAAAGTTTCCGGAAGCGGTGCGGCAGGATGCGATGTTTTTGCCGGAGGAGCGGGAGGGGATGCGGGCCGCGTTGGAGGAGCAGGGGGAGCGGTTGCCGCTTCTGGCGCTGGCAGACGTAGCGGTACGTATGGAGCAGCAACGGGTTCGTTTTTTGGCAGCATTGGGCATGGCGAAGAGAGCGGTTCATTTTTCGTATAGCGCTGTGGATGAGCAGGGACGGGAGCAGCTGTGCGGTCGCTATTGTAAGCAGTTGTGGATGCTGGTGGGTTGGGCGAGTGAGCGGGGGGTGGCGGCGAGTGCCTATGACCGGTGGCGGATGGCGCGGTTACCGGCGGATAATTTTTTGGAACGGCATCTCGTGCGTCAGCAGGAGTTGGATGCGGTGGCACGGTTGCCGATGTTGGGTGAGTCATTTTTGTCGGTTGTACCGGCCGGGTTGGTGCGAACGGCGGATGAAGCCTTGCTGCTGGCATCCGATGAGGATGCG
>CAXGYR010000085.1:0-5224 GCA_964014015.1 uncultured Kiritimatiellaceae bacterium | reverse complement strand
TTCATCGGAACCGCAACTGCCGGCACCGACCACCTGGATATCCCCTGGCTCGAGCAACAGAACATTCGCTGGTGTGCCGCCCCCGGATGCAATGCCAACAGCGTCGCCGAATACATCACCGCCGCCCTGCTAACGCTCACACAGACCAGCCCCTTCACGCTACAGAACAAAACCCTCGGCATCATCGGATGCGGTCACGTCGGCCAAGCCCTCATCAAAAAAGCCCGCGCCCTCAACCTCCGTATCCTCCAGAACGACCCCCCCCGTGCCATCCAAAATCCCCGCGAGGAATATTACCCCCTTAACACCCTTCTCACCGAAGCCGACATCATCACCCTTCACACCCCGCTAACCCACGACGGCAGCTGGCCCACCGCCCACCTAGCCAACTACCCCTTTTTCCAAGAACTTAAACCCGGCGCCCTCTTCATCAACGCCTCCCGCGGCGGCGTCTGCGACTACGACGCCTGGCTCCACGCTCACCAACAAGCCCACCTCACCACCTCCATCATCGACGTATGGGACCCTGAACCCCACATCCGTCCCGACTGCATCCAAAACGCGCAACTCGCCACTCCCCACATCGCTGGACACTCCTTCGAAGGCAAATTCAACGGCACCCTCGCCTGCTACCACGCACTCTGCCAACACCTCAACCAACATCCAACCTGGCTGCCCGAATCCCACATGCCACCACCTGCAAATCCTCACCTTCAAATCGACGCCGCCACCTTCCCCACCGAAGAAGCCCTTCTTCACCACATCGTACAAGCCACCTATCCTATCCAACGTGACGATGCCGACCTCCGCGCCCTACAGCCCCTCGACGAAATCGAACGTGCCCAGCAATTCGATCAGCTCCGAAAAAACTACCCCCTCCGCCGCGAATTCAACGCCACCACCGTTCACATCAGAAATGCCAGCGAAGCCACCGAACACAAAATTCACGCCCTCGGCTTCAATCTACAGCTCTAGAGCAGCTCCCGCAAATACTGTCCCGTGTATGACGCATCACAAGCCGCCACCTTCTCCGGCGTACCGCTCGCCACCAACGCCCCCCCATTCACGCCCCCACCCGGCCCCATATCTACCACATAATCTGCCCGCTTAATCATATCCAGATTATGCTCAATAACGATCACCGTATTCCCCTCATCCCGCAACCGCTCCAGCACTTCCAGCAACTTATGCACATCCGCAAAATGCAGCCCCGTCGTCGGCTCATCCAGAATATACACCGTCCGCCCCGTCGACCGTTTACTCAACTCGCTCGCCAGCTTCACCCGCTGCGCCTCCCCCCCCGACAACGTCGTCGCCGGCTGCCCCAACTTTAAATAACCCAACCCCACCTCACACAACGTCTGCAACTTACGCGCAATTTTTGGCACCGCCTCAAAATAGGTCGTCGCCTCCTCAATACTCAAATTCAGCACATCCGAAATATGCAACCCCTTATACGTCACCTCCAACGTCTCACGATTATACCGTCGTCCCTCACACTGCTCACACGGCACATACACATCCGGCAGAAAATGCATCTCAATCTTAAGAATCCCATCCCCCTTACATCGCTCACACCGCCCACCCTTCACATTAAAACTATATCGCCCCGGCTTGTACCCCCGCACTTTCGATGCCGGCAGCGACGAAAACAGATTCCGAATTTCCGTAAACGCCCCCGTATACGTAGCCGGATTCGACCGCGGTGTCCGTCCAATCGGCGACTGATCAATCACAATCATCTTATCCAACAGCTCCAATCCCCGCAGCTCCCGATGCTTACCCGGCAACTCCTTCGACCCATTAAAATGCTGACCCAAAATTCGCTTCAACGTAAAATCTACCAACGAACTCTTTCCACTACCCGACACCCCCGTCACACATGTAAACAACCCCACCGGAAATTTAACATTCACCCGCTTCAAATTATTCGCCTCCGCCCCCCGCAGCTCAAGCCATCCTCGCGATGCCTTCAACCGCTTCGCTGGCACCTCCACCTTCCGCTCACCCCGCAGATACGCACCCGTCAGCGTCTTCGCTTTCAGCAGCTTCGCCGTCGAACCCGCAAACACCACTTCGCCCCCTTGGTGTCCCGCCAACGGCCCCATATCAATCACATAGTCCGCCGTCCGAATCGTCTGCTCATCATGCTCCACCACAATCACCGTATTGCCCAAATCCCGCAATCCCCGCAACGTCCCAATCAATCGATCATTATCCCGCTGATGCAACCCAATACTCGGCTCATCCAACACATACACCACTCCCACCAGCCCCGCCCCAATCTGCGTTGCCAGCCGAATCCGCTGCGCCTCTCCCCCCGACAACGAACCACTCTCCCGATCCAACGTCAGATAGTCCAACCCCACATCCACCATAAAACCCAACCGCGAACGAATCTCCTTCAAAATATCCCGCGTAATCAGCTCCTCCTGCTCGCTCAAAACCACCCCCTCAAAAAACTGTGCAGCATCCGCCACAGAATCCCCAATCATCTCCCGAATATTCCGCCCATTAATCCGGCACGCCAACACCGCCGGCCGCAAACGCGCCCCCTCGCACCCCGGACACGCCCGCCGCACCATATACTCCCGCAGCCAATGGCTCACCCCATCGCTCTCCTTATCCTCCAGCCGTCGCTGCAACATCGGAATCACACCCTCAAAAGGCTTCCGCATCAAACGCCGCCGCATATAATACTCAATTTCAACCCTTCCCGATCCATGCAACAGCACCTGCCGAAAATCATCCTCAAGCGCCTCAAACGGAATATCCGGATCGACCCCAAACGCCTCCCCCAACGCCGCCAGCAGCTTCTTATTATAAATAACCACCCGCCGCCCCCCATAGCGCAACGGATGAATCGCCCGGCTCCACGCCACCGACCTATCCGGCACCAACAGCTCCTCATCAAACACCAACTGCGTCCCCAACCCATGACATGTCTCACACGCCCCATACGGACTATTAAACGAAAAGTGCCGCGCCTCCAACGAATCAAAACTAATGCCACATGCCACACACGCATTCCGCTCCGAAAACGTCCGCTCCTCCCACGCACCCTCCGACCCCTCCAGCAACGCCACCATCAACCCCTCCCCCTCACTCAACGCCAGCTCCACCGAATCAGTCAACCGCGACCGCCCCTCCGCATCCACCACTAGCCGATCCACCACCGCCTCAATCGTATGCTTCTTCGTCTTCGCCAATTTAGGAACCGCCTCCAGCTCCATCAACTCACCATTCACCCGCACCCGAACAAAACCCCGCCGACGCGCCCGCTCTAACACCTCCACATGCTCCCCCTTACGCCCCCGCACCAGCGGCGCCAACACCATCAAACGCCGACCTGCCTCCCCCCCCAGCAGCCGCTCCACCATCTCCTCCGCACTCTGCCGCTCCACCGGCTTCCCGCACGAATAACAATGCGCCTTACCAATGCTCGCAAACAACAGCCGCAAATAATCATAAATCTCAGTCGTCGTCGCCACGATCGACCGCGGATTCGCCCCCGCCGTCCGCTGTTCAATCGAAACCGCCGGCGACAACCCCTCAATACCATCCACATCCGGCTTCTGCATCTGCCCCAAAAACTGCCGCGCATACGCCGAAAGACTCTCCACATACTTCCGTTGCCCCTCCGCATAAATCGTATCAAATGCCAGCGACGACTTACCCGAACCGCTCAACCCCGTAATAACCGTCAGCTCATCCCGCGGAAGCCGAACATCCACATTCTTCAGGTTATGCTCCCGCGCCCCCCACACCTCAATCCACTTTTTCGCCACATCAACCCTACAACTTTCGACTGCCTCGATACGAAAACAGCTCCTCCAACGCAAACGAATCCGGCGCTGCACACGCATTCACCGCTCGCTCAATTTTACGTTGCATATTCGCCGTCAGCCAGCGCCCCTTACGCGCTTTCTGCACCTGCTTGTGCGTAATGAACCCCGCTGGAACCGCCGCCACCACATCATGGTTACTCCAGCCCCTTGCCACCATAATACCATCCAACGGCTGCACCCCCATCGCCCGACTCTGCTCTTCATCCATATACAACCTCCACGTCAAAAAACCCTCTAACCCCGTCAAAAACCATTCAATCCTCAAAAAAGAAACGTCTACACTCGGAGATATCAACACACTACTCAGCAGCGCACTCCGCCACAGACACCCACATCGTGCGCGCTAAAACCATCCAACACCTAGGACCGATCAAAGCTCCTGCTCATAGCCCATCATTTTCAACAGCCGATCCAACTCATCGTTATCATGATAATCAATCTCAACCGACCCCTTCACCCGCCGGCCATTCGCCAATGTCTTCGACGGCGAAATACGCACCTGCGTCCCTAGCAACCGATGCAAATCATCCGTCAAACTCCGCAAATAATCCCCCGGCAAATCACTCCGCTCCGCCCGCGGCTTCTTCGGCGGTAATCCCGCCTTTTTCACCAACCGCTCCAGCGCCCGCACCGTCAGCCCCTCCTTAATAGCCCGCTTAGCAAACGCCTCCCGATCCGACTCCGAAGTTGCACCCAACAACACCTTCGCATGCCCCACACTCAACAACCCATCCGAAACCTGTTTCCGTACCGCATCCGACAAATCCAACAACCGCAACGCATTCGCCACCGACGCCCGCGCCTTGCCCACCTGCTCCGCCACCTGCTCCTGCGTCAACCCAAACTGCTTCTGCAACAACGCATATCCCTCCGCCTCCTCAATCGGATTCAGATCCTCCCGCTGCAAATTTTCAATCAACGCTAACTCAAGCGCCTTACCATCCGACGCCTCAATCACACGCACCGGCACCTTCTGCAAACCCGCAGCCTCCGCCGCCCGCAACCGACGCTCCCCCGCAATCAATTCTAGTTTCTCCCCCACCTCCCGCACAATTAACGGCTGCAGAATTCCATGCACCTTCACCGACTCTACCAGCTCCTTGAGTGCCTCCGACTCAAATACCGACCGCGGCTGCCACGGGCTAGCCACCACCTTCGTCAACACCACCTCCTGTGTACTCCCCGCCTTCGAAGCCTCCAACGCCTCCTCACGCTTCGTCGCACCATCTTTTATCAGCGCATCCAACCCACGCCCCAACCCCTTCTGCTTACCCGTCATAACCAACTCCTATTAATGCTCACAGCTTCACACGCAGCTTCCACAAATTCAAGACCCAACCCTACCGCCCCCCATCTCGCAACGCAACCGGAACCGT
>CAXGYR010000084.1:0-5418 GCA_964014015.1 uncultured Kiritimatiellaceae bacterium | reverse complement strand
GTAGGTGCCGTAGTAGGCGTGGCCGACGGCTTCGAGCATTTCGATGGAGACGATACGGTCGTAGGTTCCGGTGGCGTCGCGGTAATCGCAGAGTTGGAGTGTGATTTGGTCGGATAGGCCGGCTTCGTCTATGCGTTGCTGGGCGAGGTCGTATTGGGCTTGTGAGATAGTGAGTCCAGTGACGCGGCAGCCGGTGGTGCGGGCGGCTTCGATGGCAAAACCGCCCCAGCCGCAGCCGACTTCGAGGATGTGGTGGTGGGGCTGGATGTCGGCGAGGCGAATGAGTTGGTGGGTTTTTGCTTTCTGGGCATCGGCAAGGGGTTGTTCAGGGTGCTGGAAGAGGGCGGCGGAGTAGAGCATGGTTTCGGGATCGAGAAAGGTTTGGTAGAAGTCGTTGCCGAGGTCGTAGTGGGCTTGAATGTTTTTACGGCTGCCGGATTTGGTGTTGCGGTTGGCAGCGTGGGAGAGGAGATGAAGAATGCGTTTTGCCCAGCCACTGTTGATGCCGCTTTTTTTCAGTGCTTGAATGTTTTGAATGAAGAGAGCAAGTAGGCCGGCGAGATCGGGGGTGTTCCAGTGGTTGTCGGTGTAGGATTCGCCAAGTCCGATGTTTCCGGCAAAGACGATCTGGCTGAAGAAGGCGTAGTGGCTGACATGAAGTTGTTGGGGGTTTTTAGCATCAGGCTGGCCATACTGTCTTTGCTGTCCGTTGGGCAGGGTGAGGTGAAGGGATCCGTTTTGAATAGATTGAAGTTGGCGGTCAACGAGAGTGAGGCATTGCTTTTGTAGGAGGGTGGGGTTCATTTTTTTCTCCAAGTGGTGTTGGGGTGCGATGGGGATGGGGTTTTATGAACGGGTAGCTTGCGCTTCCAGTGCAGTTGGGCGGCTTGCCAGTAGATGCGGGGAAGCGTGGCGGCGGCGGTGAAGGGGTGTCGGGCGAGATGGCGCCAGAGGGATGCGGTGGAGAGGGGTTCTCCGGTGCCTTGGAGGAGGGTGTCGAGGGTACAGCGTTGATCGTGCATGAGTTGGATGCGGATCTGGAGTTGGTCGGTGGGTTCGCTGAAGGTGCCGAGGTAGTCGCCGGTCATATCGTTGAAGGGAGAGACGTGAAATTCTTTCTGGATGCGGCCTTCTACAGGATAGGAGGAACCGCCAGGGAGGAGGTAGAGGTGCCGTTGGTTGAAGGTGTTATTGACTTCAACAAGGATGTTTTGGGTGGTTCCGGTGCTGTCGAGTGCGTAGTAGAAGCTGACGGGGTTGAAGACGGGAGTGAGAAAGCGGGCGACGGTGACGAGTACAATACGGTGGGGCTGCGGGTCGGGAAGGTGGGCGGCCAGTTGTTGACGAAAAGAGCCGGAGCCGCTGAGATAGTCGGTAGAACGGAGACTGACGGGGCTGCTGGGGCCGGTACCGAAGCCTTTAACGGTTTGGCGAATTTCGGGCAATTCGTCTAGGTCGATAGCGTAAAAGAGGGTGGGGTATTCGAAGCGGTGCAGGGTGGGGTGGTGGCGAGCATGCATGATGGTTCCGTTAAAGATACGGCTGTTCACAATGCAACTCCGAAGTGTTGTGCGATATGAACGGCGGAGCGTACGGCATCTTCGTGGAAGCCGTTGCCGAGATAGGCACCGGCAAACCAGGTGTTGCGGGTTCCGTTGTGGGCTTGAAGACGGGGGCGGTGGGAAAGGGCTTCGCGGGTGAACATAGGGTGTTCGTAGGTGGTTTCATAATGAATGTTCTGGGGCGTATGGGGCAGGTCGAGCGAGACAAAGTAGTCGGTTTGGGTGGATAGGTTTTGCAGGCGGTTCATATGATAGGTGAGAGCCGTTTTTTGGCCGTTGATACGCTGAAAATTCCAGGAAGACCAGATGCGGCGTAGGGGGGGCATAACGGATGCGTCGCTGTGGAGATAGGTTTTGCTTCTGGCATATTGCCATGCGCCAAGTGCGGTTGATTCGGTCTCATCGGGATCACTGAGCAGGGCAAGTGCTTGATCGGCGTGAGTAGCGATGATGACATGGTCGAAATTCTCAAGCTGACCGTTGCGTTCGATTTGAATGTGCTGTTCGCGCCGGTGAACGGCGTTGATTCCGGCTTGGGTAACAAGGGTGACGTTCTGCCAGTGAGGACGCATTTTATCAATATAGGTTTGGCTCCCGCCTTTTACGGTGCGCCATTGGGGACGGTCTTTTAGGCCGAGCAGTCCGTGGTTGCGAAAGAAAATTAGAAAGCTGTGCGCGGGAAAGGCGAGCATGGCATCGCAGGGGGTGGACCAGATAGCAGAACCCATGGGAATAAGATGGTGATCGATGAAGTCTTGGGAGAAGTGGTGGCGGGCGAGATATTCACCGAGGGTTTCGCTGGGGTCGATCCCTTGCTCGGCGTCGGTGGAGGCGATGTTAAAGAAGCGGGTGATTTCGCGAATGAGGCGATGGAAGCGGGGGCGAATAAGGTTGCTGCGCTGGGCGAAGAGTCCGTTGATGCCGGTTCCACAGTATTGCAATCCACTGGGGATATCGTGATAGCCGAAGGACATGTCGCTGTCTTGTAGCGGTACATTGAGGTTTTCAAATAGTTGCGTGAGGTGTGGATAGTTACGATGATTCATGACAATGAATCCGGTATCAATGCGAAGGCCGGCGTCGGGGCCGTGTGAGAGGGTGATGGTGTTGGTGTGTCCGCCAATACGATCAGCGGTTTCGAAAAGGGTTATGTGGTGGTGGGGTTGAAGTAGATGTGTGGTGGTGAGTCCGGCAGCACCGGAACCGATTACGGCAATCCGTTGCCCCGGCTCATGTTGCGTTGTTAGCATGGTACAATTCACCCCCTTTTGAATTAACACACCATCGGGCATCTATCGTGAAAGATCAATGCCCGATCGGGGTTTAATCAATAGCCGGAGCGCCCGCTGGTAGATATTTTTCGATAGCGGCGATGACGTTTTTATGTGTGGGCGAGGTGCGGCTTCCGAAGCGCTCTACGACGTTTCCCTCGGGCGAGATGAGGAATTTATTGAAGTTCCATGAGATGCTGCCGCCGTGAGAAGGTTTATTTGTTTTTGAGGTCAACCAAGCGTAGAGGGGATGCTGATTTCCGCCTTTAACGTCAACCTTTCCGAAGAGGGGGAAGGTGGTTTGGAAACGGGCTTCGCAGAAAGAGGCGATCTCTTCGTTGCTGCCGGGTTCCTGTCCCATAAAATTATTGGAGGGAAAGGCGAGGACAACAAGTCCTTGTTCTCCATACGTTTCGTATAGTTTCTGGAGCCCTTCGTACTGTCCGGTGAACCCGCAGCGGCTAGCGGTGTTAACGATGAGAAGCGCTTTGCCTTGGTAGGGTGCAAGTGTGGTTGTCTCGCCTTGAATAGTGGTTACGGGGATGTCGTAGATAGTTGTCATAGTACTCCTCTCTGAACAGGCGGCGGTTACTAATAGTAACGAAGCGCCAATGGTTTTTAGCTTTTTATTCATGATTCAATCCTTTCAAAATTCTGCCTTTAACAAGGCGGGTCCAGAAGCCAACAACGGGAAGGCGGTCGAGCAAAGCGCTGGTATCCCAGTAGTCTTGATGAAAAATAATTTTACCTTCGGGGTTGAGGCGTAGGTGTGTGAGCCCTTGGGCGGTGATGGTTTGATCGGGTGCGGCGCGGGAGACGAGGTGCATGGTCCAGCGGCAGTAATAATCGTTGTCGGCTCGTTGGCTTTTCTCAATGTCGAACGTGCAGGAAAGGGCGGGCTCGGCCATGGCGATAAAGTAGTGCTCGATGGCATCGATACCTTCAACGAGATGGTAGGGGTCGGCGAAGAAAGCGTCGGCGGCATAGAGCGATCGTACACCGGATTGAATCTGT
The DNA here is from genome assembly GCA_964014015.1 of uncultured Kiritimatiellaceae bacterium. GTDB lineage: Bacteria > Verrucomicrobiota > Kiritimatiellia > Kiritimatiellales > Pontiellaceae > Pontiella. Next base: position 1,571 of record CAXGYR010000084.1, on the reverse strand, counting down.
TGGGCGTTATATTCGGCGTAGAAGGTGTTGAAGCGTTGGAGAGCTTCGGCTTCGATGGAGGATCCTGGTGGGGGAGCGTCGATATGAGTAGCTTTCTCCAGCGCTGCATCAATGCGGCTGAGATCAATGCCAAGATCGGGTTGTTGAGAACAACCGAACAGTGTTAGCAGTGAAAGCATGAGAACTCCTGTTATCTTTTTTTGAGCCGATAGTGACCGACGTACCATTCGTTACCTCCGTTGAATCCAAAAAGCTCTTCGCAGGCCATGAAAAAGATGCGCCAGCGTCCGAATTGAAGCCGAGCATTTTGTTTTTCAAGGTCTCGTTCTAAAATAGCGTGTGCTGCCTTACGGTTTTGGTCGATTTTTTCGAGCCAGCCGCGAAGGGTGCGGGCGTAGTGCGTACCGTTTATGCGCCACATATGTTCGGTTACGAGATGTTCGTTGCAGAGCGGTAGCAGCTGTTCGGCGGGCATCATGCCCTCTTTGAAGAAGTGTTCGGACATCCAGTTGACGCCGCCTTTGCCGTCGAAAAGATAGGCGAGTTCGCGGTGCACAAAGATATGAATAAAGAGTGCGCCATCTGGCAAAAGCCAATGGCTGATGCGTTGGAGTAGGAGATGCCAATTGCGCATGTGCTCGAACATTTCAATGGAGACAACACGGTCGAATTGACCTTCGGGCTCGAAGGCGTTCATGTCGGCAGTGATCACGGTGAGGTTGGGCAAGCCTTGTGCGTCGATGTACACTTTCTGGGTGGCGGAGTTGGAGACGGCGGTGATCGTGGCGTTGGGATAAGTGCGTGCCATCCAGAGGGAAAGGGAGCCCCAGCCACAGCCGAGTTCAAGAATACGCTGCCCGTCGGAAAGTTGTGCGCGCTCGCAGGTGAGTTTGAGCATTTTCTTTTCGGACTCTTCGAGCGTGGTGGTGGGATGCTCCCAGAAACCACTACTGTATTTGAGGTGGGAGCCCATGAAGGTTTTAAAGAGGTCGGCGGGCACTTCGTAGTGCTGCTCATTGGCCGTGTCGGTGGCGTGTGCGATGGGTTCGTTGTGGAGGGCGTCTCGAAATTGATGGAGATCGGCGAGCCGGTTATGGAAGGCAAGCGTGCCTTCTTTTTTTAAACGGGCGCGCAGTAGGGTGCGAATAAGTATCCGAATAAGATAGTCTGGTATTATTCCCTGCTCAGCCCAGCGTATGATGGTATCCATAAGTAAAACCCCCTCGATTGGTTCGCTATTTTATCGCGTCACGTGAAAAATCCTTACGCCTTGGGCGCAGGGAAGAGGCTGGGAAAGAAGATGGGGACCTCGCGTTGATAGGCGGCGTAGGCTTCGCCGCGTTTGCGGAGGGCTTCGCGTTCAACGTGCGGTATGCCGGTTAGTTTCATGAGGAACAGATAGATGGCGATGGGTCCTACAAGTGAGAGGAGCGCGCCGGGGGCGTTGACGGCGAGTAGGCAGTAGCCGAGCCATTGAAGCCATTCAAAGAAGTAGTTGGGGTGGCGGGATCGGCTCCATAGACCTTGGCGGCATACGTTGCCGCGGTTGGCGGGGGTTCGTCGAAAACGGG
>CAXGYR010000083.1:0-5508 GCA_964014015.1 uncultured Kiritimatiellaceae bacterium | reverse complement strand
GAGCTGGAGTTGACGAAGGAGACGCTGGCGAAGTGGGTTGAGACGCGGAAGCTGATTTCGTTGGAGAAGGAGCAGTGGGTGTTGGAGCAGGAGGTGCTGGCGGATCGGATCGATTTGGTGACGTCGGAGCGCGATAGCTTGGTGCAGAAGATTGCGGAGACGGAGGAGCTGATTACGGACGCGGACAAGAAGCGGACGGCGTTGGTGGAGGAGAACGATGCGTTAAAGGCGGCGTCGGCTTCGCTCGTGAAGAAGATTACGGCGTTGGAGCGGGGCGTGTTGGCACTATTGCCGCGGTTGCCGGATCCGGTTCAGGCGCGGATTAAGCCGTTGTCGCAGCGGATTCCTTTGAAGGCGGAGACGGATTTGACGCTTTCGGAGCGGTATCAGAATGTGATTGGGGTGGTAAACGAGCTGAATAAGACGGCGGGTGAGATCACGGTGGTGAGTGAGGTGCGGGAGCTGCCGGATGGTAGTTCAGCGGAGGTGCAGACACTCTATTTGGGTTATGCGCGGGCATTTTACTGCACGAACAAGGGCGACATTGCGGGGGTGGGATACCCGGGTGAGCAGGGCTGGAATTGGGAGCCGAATGATGCGATTGCGCAGCAGGTGGCGGATTCGATTGCGATTTTGAAAAATGAGAAGGTGGCGGAGTTTATTCCGCTTCCGCTGAGCGTGGACTAGGAGCGGATGATGATGGAGCAGGTGAATATGAAACAGGTTGGAGTTCTCTTTGCGGCGGGTTTGCTGACGCTTTCCGCTCAGGCGCAGTCGTTAGATATGACGTCGAAGTTGGAGCAGAGTTTGGCGGAGCTGAATCGGGTGCGCAGCGGTATCTCGGATGAGAAGTTGCCGATGGTGAAAGAGCTGAATGGGCTGGAGGATGAGGTGCTGGATGTGCGCCTGGAGCATCAGCAGGTGATGCGGCAACTGGACAGCCGAAATTTGGATTTGAACAATCTGCGGTCGGAGATCAAGACGCGTAAGGATGAGAAGAACTATATTTCGAATCTGTTGAGTGAGTATACGCGTAATTTTCAGACGCGGTTGCATATTGCAGAGCTGAACCGTTATCAGGATACGGTGGATGCGGCGGCGCTGGCACCGGAGAATTCGAATTTTAGTGATCAGCAAATATTTGATCGGCAGACGGCGTTGGTGTCGGCATCGATCGAGCGGTTGCAGGAGATTGTGGGGGGTGCGGCGTTTGATGGAACGGCGGCGGGTGAAGATGGCCTTGTAAAAGAGGGTACTTTCTTGCTAACGGGACCGGTAGCGCTGTTTGCTTCTGAAGATGGATTGTTGGCAGGTATTGCGGAGCAGCGATTGGGCTCACTGGAGCCGACGGTGATGCCGTTTGCGGATGCGGCGAATGTGGCACAAGTTCAGGCGACAGTGGCGGCGAAGGAGGGCTTGTTCCCGTTTGATGCTAGCTTGGGCAATGCGCGGAAGATTGAGGAGACAAGCGAGACCCTAGCTGAAACTATAGAGAAGGGTGGCTTTGTAGGTTATGTGATCGTTGCGATGTTTATTTTGGCGGTGATTACGGCGATTTCAAAATGGGTTCAACTTTCGCGGATTCCGATGCCGACAGAGGCAGATGTGAAGCCGCTGCTGGATGCGATGTTGCATGATGATCATAAAAAGGCGCAGCAGGCATTGAAAGCAGTGAAGGGACCTTCGCAGCAGATGTTGGCAGTGGGACTAGAGCATATTGATGAGCCGCATGAGTTGGTGGAAGAGGTGATGTATGAGGAGATGCTGACGACGCGTCTGAAGGTTGAGAAGTTTACGCCGTTTATCGCGGTGTGTGCATCGTCCGCTCCGCTGCTGGGACTACTGGGAACGGTGACGGGTATCATCAATACCTTTAAGTTGATTACGGTATTTGGTTCGGGTGATGTGAAGACGCTTTCGGGCGGTATCTCGGAGGCGTTGGTGACAACGGCGCAGGGATTGATTGTGGCGATCTTTTCGCTGATTCTCTATGCGTTTCTTTCGCGTAAAGGGAAGAGCATTATGGATCGGATGGAGCAGATTGCGATTCTGTTTATGAACCGGACGACGCGGACAGCGCCGGTGGCGGTTGAGGATTAACGAATGGATGAGTCGGTTTCACTTTGGCAGCAGGCCCTAGATATTTGGGCAACCGGAGGCTGGGGCATGGTGGCTCTCGCCTTTGATGCGGTGCTGATTTTCTATCTGGGCTACAGTATTTATTTCCGGATTCGCGGAAAGGGATATCTGCATGTGTCGGAGAAGAAGTGGAAGAAGTGGATTAAGGATCCTTCGAAGGGGAAGGGGCCGATCGGCAAAATGATTCAGTTTGTGATGGCGGCGCGGACGTTGAAGGAGATTGGTATTTTCTTTGACGAGCTTAACCAGACGGAGGTGGCACCGCTTAACCGAGATTTAAAGGTGATGCAGACGTGCGTGAGTGTGGCGCCGCTGCTCGGACTGCTGGGTACGGTGACGGGTATGTTGGCAACGTTTGCGGCGCTGGCAACGGGGTCGGGCGGCGATAAAACGATGGGCATGGTTGCCTCGGGTATTTCGGAGGCGTTGATCACAACAGAGACGGGTCTGTTAGTGGCACTACCGGGAATTATTTTTCAGTATAAGCTGGCGCGTGAGCATCAGCAATATAAAGCCTTTTTGGCGCATTTGCAGACGGTCTGCACGCAGCGGCTGTACAAAGAGGTGCGCAAGGCGGAGAAGGCAACGGAGGGAGCGTAGACGATGGCTCGGTTTAGAAATAAAGGTGATGAGGGCAGCGAAGCGGCAGTGGATATTTCGCCGTTGATTGACTGTGTATTTATTCTGTTGATCTTTTTTATCGTGACGACGACGTTCGTGGAAGAGACGGGCGTGGAAGTGGATAAGCCGCAAGCGGCTTCTTCGGTTCAGTTGGAGAAGACGAGTGTGTTGCTGGCGATTACGGATAAGGGTGAGATTGTGTATGGCGGTCGGGAGATCGGCATCGCGGGTGTGCAGCCGCTAGTGAAGCGGATGATGCAGAAGGAAGAGGTACCGGTGATTGTGCAGGCGGATCAGAATGTGCAGGCAGGGTTGCTGATTCGGGTGATTGATGAGGCAAAACTGGCGGGTGCGGTTAAAGTGAGCATTGCTACGCGGAATAATCAGGGATAGAGACGACGTGTCGAAGCAGGTGAAACAATTTTTAAAGCAGGTGGCGTATCTGGTGATTGCTGGAGCCGTGGCGCTGGCTGTATTTATGATTCTGCCGATTCTGCAGGTTATCACACAACCGCCGTCGAAGGATCTGACGATTCGGACAGCGGATGTTGCCAATGTGCCACCACCCCCTCCGCCACCGATGGAGGAGCCGGAGGAGCCGGAACCGGAGGAGGAGCCACCGCCGCCGCCAGCGGTGGATGCACCGCCGTTAGACCTGTCGCAGTTGGAGCTGGCGTTAAATCCGGGGGATGGAGCGTTTGGTGGGGGTGATTTTGCGATCAATTTGAGCGGTGTGACGGGTAATAGCGATGAGGTGGATGCGATCTTTTCGCTGTCGGATTTGGACCAGAAGCCGCGAGTGGTTTATCAGCCGGCGCCGATCTATCCGCCGGAACTGGCTCGTAAGAGCCTGCAGGGAACGGTCTATATTCTGTTCATTGTCGATCAGAATGGGCGGACACGTGATTTGAAGGTGCAGAAGTCGTCGCACCCGGCATTTAACAACCCCGCTTTGAAGGCGGTTAAGCAGTGGAAATTTGAACCCGGAAAACGGAAGGGCAAGCCTGTGCAGTTCAGGATGCGCGTACCGATTACTTTTCAAAAATAGGTGATGATGATGAGAGAGCCGATGAGAATATATTTGATGAGCGTGTTGATTGGATTGGGTGCGTTTGCGCAAAGCCAAGAGCTGCTGCTGGAGGTGCCAGCGGATGTAGTTTACAGCGAGGTTGATACCGATGGAATTCGCCAGCCGCAGCGACCCATGAATGATCTGTCGATATGGGATAGTGAGCGGTTTCAGAAGGAGTTTCTGGGTAGCTACGGTGTGAATGCGGATATTGAGCCGCGGGTGACGGTGGTGGAGCAGGAGCAGATGCAAAAGGTGCTGGATGTGTTGTCGGAGGAGGACAGCATGGATGAGGCGCTGAAGTTGCTGACGAAGTTTAATAAAGAAGCAGCGAGTGCGATTTTTGATTTCACGATTGCAAATCTATATTTCCAGATGGATGAGCTGGATACGGCGATGCAGTTTTATGATCAGGCGATTGAGAAGTTTCCGAATTTCCGGCGAGCCTATAAAAACGCGGGATTGATTCACGTTCGGAATGGAGAGTTTAAGAAGGCGCTACCGTATTTGACGAAGACAGTCGAGCTGGGCGGTCACACGAGTCTGGCGTATGGATTGCTGGGTTTTGCGTATGGGTCGACGGAGCAGCACTTAAGTGCGGAGTCGGCGTATCGGATGGCGATTCTGCTCGATCCAGAAACGGTGGATTGGCAATTGGGTCTGGCAAGAAGCTTGTTCAAACAACAGAAGTATGGCGATGCGGCTAGCTTGTGCAGCACTTTAATTGAGAAGAATCCGGAAAGTGCTGATTTCTGGTTGTTACAGGCGAATGCTTATTTGGGTATGAAGCAGCCGATGCGGGCAGCGGAAAACTATGAGTATGTGAATCTGCTGGGCCAGGCTACATCGGAGAGTATGACGATGTTGGCAGATATTTATGTAAACGAAGAGCGCTGGGATATGGCGGCGGAATCCTATTTAAGAGCCTATGAAATTGATAACGGAGAGAATCCGAGTAAACCGTTGCGGGCGGCAAAAATTCTGGCGGCGCGAGGTGCCCTTCAGGAGTCGAAGCGTATGCTGAATCGAGTGGCGGAGCGGAAAGGTTCGCTGGCGGAAGCGGATTTGAAAGAGCTGTTGAAGTTGCAGGCGCGGGTGATGGTTTCGGAGGGTGGCGGCGAGGATGTCGTTAAGGTGCTCGAAGAGGTGGTAGCTGTTGATCCGTTGGATGGTGAGGCGTTGATGTTGTTGGCGCAGCACTACGGACGGAATGTGCCGGAAAAAGCGATTTTCTATTATGAGCGGGCTGCCAACGTTGAGAAGCATGAGGCGGAAGCAACGTTGCGGCATGGTCAGCTGTTGGTGGGGCAGTCGAAATATCAGGATGCGATTCCGCTGTTGCGTCGGGCGTATGAACTGAAACCTCGTTCCGATCTGGAAGATTATCTGAAGCAGGTGGAGCGGATTGCGAAGTCGCGGCGTTAAACCTGATTGGCTAAGTAGTCGTTAAGAGCGTGGGCGGCCATGGCGAAGCCGATGGTGCCGGTTACGTGGGTGATGGATCCGAAGCCGGCGGCGCAGTCGAGCTGGCGGGGGCCGTCATCGGTAGTGGGTTTTTGCGTGCAGATGTTGCCTTGGTTGTCGGGGTAGCGCATGGGTTCGGCGGAGTAGACGCAGGGAACGCCGAAGTGAACTTTTTTTTCTTTGGGTAGGCTGAAGTCTTTGCGGAGCTGTTTGCG
>CAXGYR010000082.1:0-5538 GCA_964014015.1 uncultured Kiritimatiellaceae bacterium | reverse complement strand
CCCGCCGACCCGTCTGATACACATTCGGATACCCCCCCTTATACGAGGTATACAACACCTGTTGCCCATCCGGCATCCACGCCGGCGCTACCACAATACTCCGATCCTTCGTCACCTGCCGCACATTCGCCCCATCCACATCACACACATACAACTCCTTGTGCCCGCTTTGATTACCCACCAACGCCAGCCGCGCCGACGCCATCCCCGGTTGACCCGTCACGCCCAACACCACCGCATCCGCCACCCGATGCGCCAGCGCCCGTGTCGCATTCACCGGCCCCGAAAACGCCCGACCCATCAACCTCTTACGATCCGCTACCTGCACCGCCTGCACCTCAGCTCGTAATTCCTGCCCCCGCAACACACGCCCCGCCAACACCACCGAAGCTCCACTCGCACGCTCCTCAAAATAGCCCGACCGCAACAGATCCGCCCGTAACACCTTCACAAACAGTTGCCCCTCCGGCGAACCGTCACTCACCAGCCGATCCAACGAAATCGCCAATCGCCCCTGGCCCGACTTACGCACTTCAACCCGCTGTGCCAACACCACACCCGCTCCGCTCACCGCAGCCCCGCTCAAAAATAACCGTCTTTCCATCTGATTTATCTCACTCACTCAACCGTAAAAACCACTTCAACATATCCAAATCCATAATCAGCTGGCGGACGCGGCAACCGCCCTACTGCCCGCGCAGCCTCCATGACAGATGCATCATACGCCTTCACGCCCGAGCGCACAACCAACGACCGACCTAAAATCTCTCCGCTCCGGTTTATATCAAACCGCACCACCGGCGCCCGTCCCCCTTCCCGCAGCGCTGGCGGCGTCCACTGCGCAAACAACAACCGCCGGACTTGCGCATAATAACCCGCAAATGCATCCGCCGAACGCCCCCCTCGACGCTCCAGCCGCAACGCCTCCTCAATCTCCGCCGCACTCACCCGCGCCGGCTCTCGCACCTCCTCCACCCGCTTCCCCTTCCGGATTTCACTTACCGGTGTCGGTTTCCACGAAGGTTTAGGTGCGGGTTCCGGTTTCGGAGTCGGCTTCGGTTTTGGAAGCGGCGATGGTTCCGGTTTTGGTGCAGGTTGCTCAACAGGAGCCGGTGCTGGCTCCACAACCGGTTCCGCCACCTCCACCACTTCTACCTCCGCAGCCGGCCCACCAAAATCAATATACGTCACAATCTCCGGCGTAGGTCGCGGCGCAAAGCAACCCCGTAAAAACGAACTAAGCAACACCAGTATCACGACCCCCAAATGAACTAGCAACACACGCCCAAACACCCTGCCGCGACCTTCCAGCATCACAAAGAGTCTGCCTCCGTCACCAACGCCATCCGCGTAATATTCGCTGCATGCAACATCCGCATTAGCTCCATCACCTCACCATACGGCAACGCCGCATCCGCCCGCACAAACACCGTACTCTCCGGCGAACCCAGCGCAACCTCCGTCAGCGCCGACGCCAACTCACTACGCGAAACCGGCACATCATCCAAAAAAAGTTGCCCCCCACCGTTTAAACTAATCGACCGCGACACCGTTTCCGGCAGTTCCCCCGCCTCCCCCTTCGGCAGTTCAATCGTCACGCCCTGCTCAATCAGCGGAAACGTAATGATAAACGTAATCAGCAAGATAAACGTTAAATCCATCAGCGGCGTCATATTAATGTCGCTGATCTGATTCAACTGAACCAAGCTCGTTCGCCGCCCCATTTTTTACTCCGCCTCAATCACATAACTATTCTGCACGCCCGAAACAAATTCCTGCGCAAAATTATCCATCTGCACCGATATCCGCCGAATCTCCGCCGAAAGCAAATTATAGCCAATCATCGAAGGCAACGCCACGATCAGTCCGATAATCGTCGTCAGCAGCGCCCCCGAGATACCCGGTGCCACCGCCGAAAGCGCCGCATTTCCTGCCAACGCCATCCCCGCAAACGCATCCATCACCCCCCACACCGTCCCCAACAAACCCAAAAACGGAGCCGCACTCACCGCTGTCGCCAGCAGCCCCATCTGATCCTCCAGCAACAGCACCTCATCCGCCAAATTACGATCTACCACCGACCGCACCGTCTCCAGCTGATTCAACGACAACCGCCGATGCGCCGCAGACGTCAAATCTCCCATCAACAAATCATCCGGATCCACTCCCTGAACCTGCAGCTCCGCACCCAACGCCCTGCACCCTTCGCGATAGATACTCTGCAGCGGTGTTCCCGCCACCTCCTCCCGCCGCGTATAGAGCGCCGTCGGATCCCGCTCCGCCCGAAACAACTTCAAAAAATGAACCGTCGAACGACCTGCCGCCCGCAACTGCATCCCCTTCGTCCACATAATCGTCCACGCCGCCGCCGATCCCAAAAACAGCAACACCACGATCACCTTACCCGGCAAGGTACTCTCCCAAAATGCCGATGCAATATCTCCCACCGGCAATACCGGTTGCCACCACTCCATCATACGCCTGCTCCTTTACACATCCCCTTCACGCACACGAAGATATTTCAAGCACCCATAAAAGCAACCGAAAACTCCCCGACCCAACGAATAATATACAACGGATCAAACAGAAAAGAAAACAAGAGAAGCGGCACCAAAGAAAATGGCGACCCCTACGGGACTCGAACCCGTGTTGCCAGGATGAAAACCTGGAGTCCTAGGCCACTAGACGAAGGGGTCATGTAGTGCCAACGAGCGCGTAGATTAGCAAAGTGTTTGCACGAGACAACCCCGAATCACCTTTTTTTTATCGAATACTCCCGCCGCCCTCTTCTCCACCACCCTTTCCAACATAATCGCTTTACACCTGCAGAGCACCAAGGCATGGTACTGATCTACCCGGGGTGCCGTCCAACCGACGCGCTGAGATTATACCCGTCGAACCTGATCCGGCTGATACCGGCGCGAGGGAGTGTTGGCAAAGGCGCTTACTCCCAATCAGGCAAGGCGGCATAAGAGAAGGAGTAATAGATGAATATAACTGTAAATGGAGAAGCCCACATCCACCAAGGTAACGGCACACTCATCTCCCTACTCGACGAAATCGGTGCACAGAAAGAACACACCGCCCTCATGCTCAACGGCAACGTCATCCCCGCCATCGACTGGTCCACGCAATCCCTCACCGAAAACGACCAAATCGAAATCCTTGTCTTTGTCGGAGGCGGCTAATGAACACCCCCCTCACCTTCCAAAACGAAACACTACACTCACGGCTACTCATCGGCACCGGAAAATTTGCCAACGTCAGCACCATGATTGATGCCGTCAAAGCCTCCGGCACTCAGCTCGTCACCGTCGCCCTCCGCCGCTTCAACAAAGCCCAAGCCGAAGACGACCTCTACGGCCCCCTAGCCCAACTTCCCAACGTCAAACTCATGCCCAACACCTCCGGCGCCATGAACGCCAAAGAAGCCATCCGCGCCGCCCTTCTCGGCCGCGAACTCAGCAAAAGCCGCTTCATCAAACTCGAAATACACCCCAACCCCCATCACCTACTACCCGACCCCATCGAAACCTACGAAGCCGCCATCGAGCTCGCCAAACAAGACTTCCTCGTCCTTCCCTACATCCCCGCCGATCCTGTCCTCGCCAAACGCCTCGAGCAAGTCGGTTGCGCCGCCGTCATGCCCCTCGGCGCCGCCATCGGCACCGGCAAAGGGCTCGCCACCGCCGAAATGATCCGCATCATCATCCGCGACAGCCAAGTACCCGTCATCGTCGACGCCGGCCTACGCGCACCCTCCCAAGCCGCTCAAGCAATGGAAATGGGTTGCCAAGCCGTCCTCGTCAACAGCGCCATCGCCGCCGCCGACAACCCCGTTGCCATGGCCGCCGCCTTCAAAACCGCCGTCGAAAGCGGACATACCGCCCACCACGCCGGACTCATGCCCACCTCCGAAGCCGCCGTTGCCAGCTCCCCACTAACCTCCTTCCTCAGTTCAAATGACTAATCCACTCCCCAACTGGCTCGACCCCAACCCCTGGCTACCCCACAGCCAATCCACCGATCTACGTGCCATCGAAAACGCCATCCACAGCGAACACCCCACCGAACGCGAACTTGCCCTCATGCTCTCCCCCGCCGCCCGTCCCCTCCTCGAACAGATGGCCCACCGCGCCCAAGCCATCACCCGCCGCCATTTTGGCCGCACCATCTCCCTCTACACCCCCCTCTACCTCTCCAACTACTGCAACGGAGGTTGCCTCTACTGCGGCATCGCCGCCGACCGCCGCGCCACCCGCGCTGTCCTCGACATCCCCCAGCTCGACCATGAACTCGACGCCATCACCACCGCCGGCCTCGACGAAATCGTCCTACTCACCGGCGAACGCATGCCCGAAGCCGACACCGCCTACATCCGCGAAGCCATCGAACGCGCCGCCCAACGCCTCAACAACATCAACATCGAAGTCTTTCCCATGCGCCAAGAAGAGTACCGCTCCCTCGCCGAAGCCGGCTGCACCGGCGTCACCCTCTACCAAGAAACCTACAACACCACCGTCTACGAACAGATGCACCGCTGGGGCGACAAACGCGACTTCCACGCCCGCCTCGATGCCCCCAACCGCGCCCTCCGCGGCGGCCTCCGCACCATCGGTCTCGGCGTCCTACTCGGCCTTGCCGACCCTGCCGCCGATCTCATCGCCCTCTACCGCCACACCACCCATCTACTCAAAACCTACTGGCAAGCCGGCGTCACCCTCTCCTTTCCCCGTATCAAACCCCAAATGGGCGGCTTTCAAGCCCTCCACGCTGTCGATGAAACCACCCTCGCACAAGCCATCTTCGCCCTCCGCATCTGCCTGCCCGCCGTTCCCCTGCTTCTCTCCACCCGCGAATCCGCCGCCATCCGCGACGGCCTAGCCGGCGTTGGCATCTCCAAAATGAGCGTCGCCAGCAAAACCACCGTCGGCGGATACAGCGACAAAGTCGGCGACTCCACCGAACAATTCTCCATTAGCGACGAACGTTCTATCGAAACCTTCTGCGCCATGCTCCGCAACAAAGGACTCGAGCCCGTCTTTAAGAACTACGACGCCGTCTACCGCGAACCCGCCGTCTACGCCGATGTCCCCTGACTCGCCTTATAGAACAGCATCTGATCCGCCGACTCGCATCCCCCCGCACAACCCGACCGACACGGCAGCTCCACCTTCTCAATCTTCGCCTTACGCACCAGCAATTCAAGCATCGGATGCAATGCACTAGATTCAACCTCCAGCTGCTGCGAAATCTCCAGCACCGAGAGCGTTCCCCGCTCCTCCAGCAACCCTATAATCGAACTAAGCACGGCCCACTTCCCCACGACCCGCGATCCGCATTCCAATCACAAACAACAACAACACCACCACACAGCCCCCAATCCAAGCTGCCGAAGAAGCCGGATTTTGTGCAAAAGTCGCAACCTGAAAATAGAGCGTCGCCGTCAACCACGCCAGCCCCGTCAAATACGAAACCGCCAACAGCATCCAGCCCATCCCAATCTCCCGATGAATCGCTGCCAGAGACGCCACACAC
>CAXGYR010000081.1:0-5569 GCA_964014015.1 uncultured Kiritimatiellaceae bacterium | reverse complement strand
ATATAAAACACCTGTAATCACGCCCAATAATTCAGAGTACAACTTGGTATGTAAAATACGCGGCATAATATAGAGTAAAATCCCCATGCCTGCCGGTAGCAACCATCCATACAAGATGGAAGTGGTATGCCACATCCTCATCCGTGGAGCTGATAAATATTCAATGTTTCCGATATTCGGATAAATATATTTTATCGCAACGAAAAGACCAAAAGTTAGTGCAAATCCCATGAAAACAACCGCTGTTGTAATCATCATTTTTGCTGCCGTGTCCTGTTTCATTCAGAATCTTCCTTTATGTTGTCTCGTATGAACGAGATTAAATTTAAGATCGTCTGATCACTCAGATGATCATGCGCAGGCATAGGACCGCCTGCCACGCCCAAGAGAATCGATTTATATAAACGCTCATCCGTGATGTGGGCTTGATTCAAGAAATGTCGATTAATTAAGTTTCTTGGGATCGCATGGCCTAATGCTTTTGCATTAGGCCCCTTTCCGTTAGCTAATCTTCCATGGCAAGACACACAGTACTTATTAAACGCCTCATATCCATCAATTGGATCACCAGCAACTAATAATTTAATCGCCTTATCTGACTTATCTAAAAACAGACGATCATCGGGATCACCAATCGCGGGCATCGTTGCCTCAATTCTTGAATATGCTTGAACCGGAGCTTTTTCGACAATTTTCATCTCAATAAACTCAACCAACTGCTCAATTTCATTCGTTGACAATACTCCTTTCCAGGGTGGCATCGCAGAACCAGCAACCCCATTTAACAAGGAGTTCTTAAACCTATCTTTATAGGCAACAACAAACTGATATTTCGTGAAATTCCGGGGATATGGTTCTAGCAGCTCAGCCACATCACCATTCCCGTCCATATCTTCGCCATGACACGATAAGCAATAGGTATCATAGATCGCTTGTGAGTGCGCGATCTCCTGCCGCGATAACTCCGCAACACTATTGAATAATATAGTTAAAGTTAGAACACATAATAAATATTTCACTACAAACTCTCCGCAGCATTACTGTCTAATTTATAATCAAAAGTGGATAAATAAAGAACCAAACTATCAAGCTCAGCATCATTATATTGCCGGAAAGAAGGCATGATAGAATCAGGTGCGTGCATACGAGAATTTACAATATGATCTCTCACATACTCAGCCCCACGATTGCGGATTGACCAAGTCAGTTCAGGTCCAATATGTCCGCCAGCAATATCTCCATCACTATTTCTCCATGCATGACAATTAATGCAACCGCCCCGTGATGTTGAGCCCATGTACGAAATCCCAGCAAACAAAGCACGTCCCGCCTCTACACTGGGTTCCGTTATTCGATTCTCGATTGATCTAGGTTTCTCATATCCTAATGGCGCATATTTTTCGGTTCGAATTTTCTTCACCTGTTGCGCCTTCAAATACGTGGTTAACGCTGAAACCGTCTCCTCGTCATAGACCCAATCAAACTTCGGCATTTTTGAATTTTCATCATTTGCCTTTGGATATTGGATTGATTCGTACAGGTAGTCATACCCATGTTTTCCCCCGCCATTCGTTAAATTTGGAGCCTGTTTTGCATTCGAAACGCCCTCGATAGCGTGACAACCCCAACATGCCTTCTCTAAATACAACTCACGCCCTTTCTCAAAATGAGCGGCACCAGCAAGCGTTCCACCTTCTTGAGCATGGCAGCGAAAACAATTCGCCTGAGCGGATTTACCGGTCAAAAGAGTTAAGGAGGAAGGCCATCCATGTAACTCTCCATGCGCATCGTGCAAATCTAGAGCTCGGCTGTTACCATCGTGGCAAATAGCACAACCCATTTTATTAAAATCATGAGGATCTTTCTCTACACCCGGGACAATCGGAGGGTGATATGCCAGCGGGCCTTCAAAGTCAACCGCTTCAGGATTTGACGCACCGATGTGACACGACTGACACCGATCCACCATAGTAATACCTTCGGTTTCAAGATTCACCTGCTTCACTTCAACTTCATACTCATCTTCACCGATAGCTTCGTAATATGCATGCTGCCAATCTCGATACGTAGCATCGTCCACCATGATAATGTCAGCCGATTTTAAAACAGATAAAGCGGTTATAATTAGACCAACAACCACTAACCCAAGTAAAATTTGATAATCTTTAAACATTTAATGTCCTCCGCCCGTCACAGGAACCCATGGATAAATTATTTCCCAGTTAGCACCTCTAAAATAAACCCCAATGACAATCAGCACGGCCATGAATACATACATGCCGATGAACAAAGCGTTCTCCAATGTTCTTTCCTTGGCGAACCAGACACCCGGGATATTTTTGCGGTAGGTTTTTGTGAATGTCTCAAAGAACATTTCGACATAAGGAAGAACCATCACTCCACCTGCTAAAATACCGGGAATAACAATACCGCCAATAAACCCATCGTAACTAGTCAACTCTTGTAGCCCCAAGAAATACCAAGGTGCCTTAGCCGGGTTAGTTGGATTAGCCGGATCAGCCGGAGGCTCAAGAGGTGCGTCGAAATAGACCGACAGCAAACTTAAGAATGCCAAAACACCAGCCAACACAATTAGCTCTCGAATGATTAACTTGGGCCAAGCGAACATCATTTGATCCACTTCTTCATTAACTTTGGGCTCGTTTCCTTTCACAAGTTCTACAAGCTTATAGCTCCGAGTAGACTTGAAAATAGAGTTGTTCTTAACTTCCCCAAAATCCGCATCAGGTATTTGCTTTTCATCACTCGTATCAGCTGGCCTCGCCAGTCCACCATCTTTTCTGATTCTCCAGAAATGCCATGCAATCAAAGAACCCATAATTGTAGGTAAAACAGCAACGTGCAGCACATAAAAGCGAAGAAGCGCTTCCCCACTAACATCCGTATCTCCTAACAAAATACCTCGAATAATATCACCACCCGGTGCCAACCGCGCTATTTCTGTTCCCACTTTCACACCCCAAAATGCCAGCTGATCCCATGGAAGAAGATATCCTGTGTAAGAGAGGAATACGGTCAATAATCCTAGAATACAACCAATCACCCAGTTGAACTCACGACCACCACGATGAGCACCCGTAAGATAGACTCGCAACATATGCAATGCCACAAATGCCACCATTCCATGCGCAGCCCAACGATGCATATTACGCATGAAATCACCCCAGAAAATATTACTTCTCAGGTTTAACATGCGACTATAAGCATCAGGAAACCCATCCGGTCCTATTGCGGCAGATGGTGAATAGTGAAACATTAAAATGATTCCGGTTACTGCTAATACAAAGAACATGTAGGTAGTAATCAGACCCAACCCCAACGTTGTTTTAAACTTAACCGTCCGTTTGTGAATTTTTACAGGCTGAATGTGCAATAAGACATTACTAAACATTATTTTAGATTTAGTAAGACCTGTATTGTCAAATCCATGACGGATGATCGATGTGTACAGCAAATTGACGAAATGCCTGTTCTTTGATTTCAGGTTCTCAATTAGATTTGTAATTTCTTCCATTACAACTCACTCCTAAGCAAATTTAAAATACGTATATTCGGGAACATCTATTCCCGTGTTAACTTCTAATTGATCCCCGGGAACTTTTTTAACTTCTTTCCACGGCAACGTCTTCGGAGCTGGACCCCCAACCACGTTTCCATCACCGTCATACTGAGAACCATGACAAGGACACAAAAATCCCGTTTCTATTCGAGTCACCGTACAACCTAAGTGTGTACAAACTAACGAAATTGCCGCCACTTCCGTCTCCGAATGCCGTCTAACAATTGTCTTCATCTCTTCAAATAGTAGTTCATCACCAATTTCGGGCAGATCATTGATTGGAATTAAAAATTTTGCCGGCGCACCATATGTGACGGTAGGAAACATATATTTAAACAACGCGCCACCGCCAACAGCACCTCCTAATCCCATCAGAGCTACAGCAGAACCAGCTGCAATAAACTCTCTCCGGCTTTTGACTGCGTCAACCAGTTCATTTAATTGCACATTTTGGGTGATATTTTTTTTCATTACTCACTCTCCTCATGAAAAATAACGTATTTAGCAGCTTCACCGTCTTTAAATTGCCCATCCGATAAAGCCCACATATATAACCCGAAAAAACAGACTCCGAGCAACAATGACGATATCATTAATATTATGGTAAGTCCTAACATCCAACCTCCCTAGGCAAAGCAATCTTCAAATTCATTCACTGACATTTTACAAGCCCCCGTCGGGCATTTCTGTGCGCACATTCCGCACCGGATACACTTCAGCGGATCAAACAGCATCACAGAACCCTGCTCTTGTGCTACCGCCATATCACCGAACTCCATCTCTGCGAGCACCTTCAAGTTTTCGCCTCCTTCAACGCGATCGACCGTTTTCATCGAAAGACAGTATGAAGGACAAACATCAACACACCCTCCACAAAGGATACAAATATCTCCCTCAAAGGTCGGATGAATGTGACACTCCAAACAACGTCCTGCCTGTTCTTTAGCTTCCGCTTCTGCATATTCAAGTGTTGTATTAAACTCTGGATCCTTCGCAGGATCCACTGGCAACTCGTCACGCTCCTCGCGCTCCTCATCCACATACACCGATGTGCGCCCATACTCAGGCATATCTTTAAACGTAATCTTACGCTGCAACTTTAACGGTTCTGTTTCTGTTAAATACGCATGAATACCCCGCGCCGCTTGACTGCCCGATGCCACAGCATCGATAAACAGCTTAGGCCCGTGAGCAATGTCACCGCCCACAAAAACGTTCGGCTTACTCGTCTGCAGCGTCTCCGTATTTTCTATCTTCACCCAACCCTGCTGCGTCATCTCAATACCCGCTTCCTCAAGAAACGAGAGATCGGAAGCTTGACCCACCGCCATGAAGACCGCGTCACCTTCGATTAGCCTCGACTCACCCTCCAAGACCGGTGAGAAACGACCATCCTCATCAAAAACACGCTGGACTTGCTTAACCCGCAACCCCTTGATTTTACCATCCTCAACCACAATTTCCTCAGGTCCCCACCCATCGTTGAAAATAACGCCCTCACGACGACCGCCCTCACGCTCATCTTTAGAACCCGGCATCTCGCCCAAGTGCTCCCTCTCCAAACAAGCAAGATTCACCTCCGGTGATCCACAGCGCAACGCAGAACGCGCCACATCAAATGCCACATCACCACCGCCAATCACAATGGCACGTCTTGTTGAAAGGTCCCACCGGTCACGCATGTTAAAATCAAACAGAAAATCCAATCCTTTGTGCACATCCGGGTGGTCATAATTACCAATCGGAATAGAACGCCCTTGGGCTAGACCCACGCCAATGAAAACCGCATCGTGCGCCTCTTCAATCTCCTCCATCGTGATGTCCTTACCCACATCAACACCATTTTTCACAACGACATGTTCAAACATCTCGATGGAAGCCAGCTCATTTGCAACTACTTTGCGCGAAAGACGATTGATCGGAACTCCCTGAACGAGTTGGCCACCCGACTTTTCCCAACGCTCATAAATGGTCACCGCATAGCCAAGC
>CAXGYR010000080.1:0-5616 GCA_964014015.1 uncultured Kiritimatiellaceae bacterium | reverse complement strand
ACGAGAGGCTCCATGGTCGCCGATTACATCGCGTAATGCGGCTTCGTTTTCGGCAGCGGGGGGAACGGTTATGCCGATTTCGCCGCCGTATTATATGGGTAAGGGTCGGATGCCGGCGGATATTTCGGTGGCGGAGATGCTGGGTTTTTATGCCGATCATGTGTTGGCGTTGTTTGGTCAGGAAGCGCCGCAGACGTGGGCGGATGTTAGAGAGTGGGAGAAGTAGTAGTGAGTGATTCAGCGCGGGATACGTTAATTTCAGCCGATGAGAATCGGGCGATGTTTGATCGAATTGCAGGAACCTATGATACGGCGAACCGGGCGATTTCACTGGGGATGGATATCGGCTGGCGCAAGCGAACGATTGAGATGCTGGCGCCGACGGAGGAGGGGCTCTATCTGGATGTGGGCACCGGTACGGGGGACTTAGCGATGGAGTTGTTGTCGCACGTGCCGAAGGCGCAGGTGCAGGCGATTGATCCGTCGGAGAAAATGCTAGCGGTGGCACGGGATAAGGCGTTGAAGCTCGGTGTGAGTCGGCGACCCAAGTTTCAAAATGCGGATGCACTGAACCTGCCGATGCCGGGAGAAATTTTTGACGGTATCGTGTGCGGTTTCTGCTTTCGAAATATTGAGCATCGGCAGAAGGCGTTGGGGGAGATGTTTCGAGTTATGAAGCCGGGCGGGAAGTTGTTGATTTTAGAGGCGACGTATCCGGAAAGTGCGTTGGTGCGGTTGGGATATAAGTTGTACACGCCGCTTGTCCCGCTGATTGGTAAGCTGTTTGGTGATGGCGATGCCTATTCCTATTTGTTGGATTCGATTGAGGACTTTCCGCGGCGAGATACCGTGACAGGTATGTTTCGGATTGCCGGTTTTCAGCACGTTTCTGCGGTGCCGCTGGCGATGGGCACGGTTTCCATCTTTGAGGGAAGGAAGCCTGCCTGATGGAACGGTTGCGATTTGCGGCGGCAGCGTATAGTAACTCCGCTCCACTAGTAGCTTGCTTGCAACAGGTGGACTCGCGGGTGGAGGTGGTTCACGGTGTTCCTTCTTCTCACGTTGCTGAATTGCTGGCGGGCCGTGTCGATTGCGCACTGATTCCTGTGGCGCACGCAATCGCGCATCCGGAGTTGCAGGTGTTGGATCGGGTGGGTGTTGCGGCAGATGGTGCTGTGAGGAGCGTGTTGCTGAAATGCCACAAGCCAGCCAAAGAGATTGTTTCAGTGGCACGGGATCCGGCTTCTGGTACTTCGAATGTGTTGGCGGAGATTGTACTGCAGCATCATGTTGGGGTGGCTGTTGAAATGGTGGATTATGTGTCAGGTGCCGATGCGGAGGTGGTGATTGGAGATCGTGCCTTGCTCAGTCCGCCAGCAAGTCGAGGTGATATTGATCTGGCGGAGGCATGGAAAGCGTTAACGGGGTTACCATTTGTTTTTGCGGTGTGGGCGGTTCGCCCTGGGCTAGAAAATATGGCGGATGTAGATATGATCACGCAAGAGGCGGCGACGTTGGGGGTGAGGGCCATTCCGGCGCTGGCGCAGGCTTATGCAAAGGATCTGGGTGAATCACCGGGCTTTTGGCAAACGTATTTGCAGGAGGCGATTCACTTTACGTTGACGGATGCGGATCGAAAAGCAATGGAGCAGTTTCAGATGATGGCGGCGGTGCACGAAGTGTTGGCGGCGCAGATGGAAGATTAGATTCGAAAAAAGCGACGAATGCTTATGGCGCCGGTAGTTGCCAATATAACCATGAGTAGTGATCCGGGTTCAGGTATCACTTCATACCCAATGTCTTTATATTGAGCGATGCTGGTTTCACTTAGAAACGTTGGCGCGTTCAGCCAGCCGGTCATCAGTTCAAACGTCATGTCGCGGCCTTCTGGGTCGGTGATGCCGGTGAGTCCAGCTCCGTTATCAATTTCATCCCAGTGACCTCCGGCGGTGCCGGGACCGCCGCCCTCCTCGATCGGAATAAAGGTGGCGGTGGGGTCAAATTCATTCTGGTAGGCAGTCAGCGCGTGAATGCCGGTGTATTGATTGGCGGCAGAAAGAACGTTGTTATAAATGGTATCATTGGCGGAGTCATAAATATTCCAGACGGTGCCTAGGCCGATAACATGTCCCATTTCGTGTTGAATAACGTTGTTAAAGGTTCCGTTGTTTATGAGGTTGTCAACGTCCTCAATATCGAATGTCATGGCGCCGCCAACCGCCCATAACACATCGGATGGACTGCTGTCGCCGTTCAGTAACACATTTCCAGCAACATAATCAGAGGGGCCAGCGGATCCCAGTACACCACCGGGGCCGTCATTGGTCGCAATTGTGGCACTTATGGCAATCCCATTAAGCAGAGGCGAGTTGTATCGGTAATCCAGAATGATGGATTCCCAGAAACTGGCGGCTTCGAAGAAAGCCGACTGGTATTGGGTGTCGAGTCCATTGTTGAACTGTAAGTCAATGGAGAAAGAGCCGTAAGCTGTCAGCGCGAATAGACCGCATAACGGTACAACTCGCCTCCATTTGGTTTGGGGTGAACTCCTCTTTTTCACATTTAAAACTCTAAATGGACGATACGAATTGTTCAAGCGGTATCGACGATGATTGATTCAGCCGTTGGAATCAGCGTGCACGGAAAATCGATTTTCGCAGAAGAATCAAAATGCCCGCCAGAATCATAAAGAGTGAGTAGAGCTGTCCCTTTGTGATTAGTTCAAAGTAGACGGTGCTGTCCGGCTCGCGAAAACACTCCATGGTAATGCGGGCCATTGCGTATAAGATCAGATAAACCGCACTCGCCACGCCTGGTTGCCGTCCCCAAGTAGTTTTGCGCAGTGCCAACATCAGTCCGAAAACTAGAAATCCCTCGCAAGCTGCCTGATAGAGTTGAGAGGGGTGTCTTGACACTAACTGACCCGCAGCAACCAATTCCTCAATCATCGCCCGGTTGTACTCCCCGAAGCGAAGCCCAATCTCTTGCGGAAAGATCATCGCCCACTTTACATCTGAAGCTCGCCCCCATAGCTCACCATTAATAAAATTGGCAATGCGACCAAACCCAATTCCAAGCGAAACAGTTGTGGCCAGATGATCGCTGATATTCCAAAAAGATAGCCGATGCTTTTTGGCGTACCATGAGATGAAGAGAACGGTTCCAATAAATCCCCCATGGCTCGCCATGCCTCCCTCCCAGATTTTAAGCAGTGTCAGCGGATTCGACAGAAAGGCATCAACGTTGTAGAGCACCTGATAGCCCAGACGCCCACCCAAAAAAACACCGAAGAAAGCAAACAGTACAATAAAGTTGCTCACCTGATCCGGCGGAATCAAAAGCGAACGCCGTTGCGACCAGCGACGCAACAACAGAAAACTACCCATAAAGCCCAGCAGATACGCCAGCCCATACCATCGAACTGCCAACGGACCAGCGATTGGCAGGATTACTGGATCGATAAAGTGAATCATCATCTTAGATGTATCTATAGTTTAATTTGCAATTGTTAGAAATATGTTTTTGAGCTTAACGCTTGTTGGTGTCTATTTGCTTTGAGTATATATGCCGGATGAAAACGATATGTCTCCTATTTTACTTCTCGGGTATTGCAGCACTTACGTATGAAGTGTTGTGGGTACGTCACTTGGGCTTAATATTTGGCAACACCGTTTATGCGGCTGCAACGGTGATGATGACTTACATGTTTGGTCTGGCAGTTGGTGCGCATTATGCGGGTAGACTAGCGAAGAAAATTAAACGTCCTGTCCGAATGTTCGGTATACTGGAAATTTTAACGGCTTTGTATGCGCTTTGTGTTCCGTTGATTTTTGATGTTATTCAAAATATATATAAATTCATTGCGATTAACGTTTCTGATTCAATGCTGCTGCTCACGGTTGTTCGGGTACTGCTTGCTTTGGTGCTGTTGTTAATTCCAACAGCGATGATGGGTGCCACATTACCTGTTTTGTCAAAAGGGTTTTTGATGAAGATAGATCGATTTGGCTCCCGACTTGGGTTGTTGTATGGAATTAATACACTAGGTGCAGTTTCTGGCGTGCTGCTTGCGGGATTTATTTTTATTCCAAAGCTTGGTATGAATGTATCAAACTTTGTTGCTGTTGGTTTGGATTCATTGGTTGGTGTCATCTCTTTATTTCTGGCTCGCAAATTTGATCAGAGTTCAGAAGTTGTTTCAGGAAACATAGAGGAGCCTGAACTGCTGAATCCAATCAAGAAAACAAGAAAAGCGTATGGTTTACTAATTGCACTGGGCATCTCAGGGTTTATTTCGCTGGCATTGGAAGTAGTTTGGTTCCGTGCGCTGATTTTGATTTTTGGTTCAACTACCTATTCATTTTCAGCCATGCTGGGGATCTTTTTAATCGGATTGTCTTTGGGCTCTCTAATCATTAGCCGTTACGCGGACCGTTTCAAAAACCCGGCCATTATTTTCGGCTGCTCTGCGATGTTAATAGGTATCTATTCGCTCATATCTCTAAACTGGTTTACCAAAATGCCAGAATTCCTGCTTGGCAATTTAATGCTAAGTGGAGGAGAGCCAAGTTGGGAAAAGATGATCGGTCTTAAATTTGTCATTACGCTCATTTTTCTTTTGGTTCCCACGTTACTGTTTGGCGCTTCCTTTACCGCCGCTACAAAAGCTATACGTCAAGCAATGAATTCGTCTACGGAGGCCGTTGGTGAGGCCGCCATGTTCAATACAATTGGAGCGGCACTTGGAGCTTTTTTTGGAGGATTCATTCTTTTACCTAACACAGGCATGAGGGTGGGACTGATTATATGCTCCATCATGGTGTTGCTGCTTGGGGTGGTATTAATAATTGGTTTTGCAAAAAAGAAATTTAGTCGCTACGGAGCAATCAGTGTAGGGTTGGTGGTTGTGGTGCTCTTGCTTATTTCACCTCCCCAATGGGATAAACAAGTCATGTCTTCTGGGCCCTATTTTTCACCGTGGACCTATATCTCAAATGGTAAAATAAATTTTCGGGAGCAGTTAAATTCTCAACGTCTTCTTTATTACAATGAAGGTATAACCTCAACGATTTCAGTCGTTAGGGATGCAAACGAAGATTTAGCATATTGTAGCCAAGGCAAAACAGAAGCGGATACAACAGAACGAAGTATGATGTTGCAGCGAATGATGGGTCATTTGCCCATGCTATTTCATCCTAATCCACAACGGGCTGTAAACATTGGTCTTGGTGCAGGTGTGACATTCGGTGCAGTAAGTTGCTATCCCGCTAATCATCTTGAGGTGGTCGAGTTTGAGCCATCTGTTGTCAACATTGCCCGTGTCTGGGGAGAGAAAAATCATAACGTGATTGATAAACCCAATGTAACAGTGACCATTAATGACGGAAGAAACCATCTGTTTGTTTGTGATGAACCATATGATGTTATTACATCCGACCCATTCGAACCCGTCATGGCAGGGGCCGCCAACCTATACACCGTCGATTTTTTTGAGCTAGCTAAGTCAAAGTTGAATGAGGGTGGAATTATGGCACAGTACTTACCACTCTACGAACTATCTCATGATGACTACCAAATGATCATGCGCTCGTTTGCTAAAGTATTCCCCGACTGTAT
>CAXGYR010000079.1:0-5804 GCA_964014015.1 uncultured Kiritimatiellaceae bacterium | reverse complement strand
CCACGGCCGCACCCAAAAACAGATGTCCGTCGGCCCCGCCAACTGGGACGAAATCGCCAAAGCCGCCCGTCTCCGCGATCAAATCGCCCCCCACATCCCCGTCATCGGCAACGGCGACATCAAATCCATCCAAGAAGCCCGCGAAAAATGCGCCCACCATCAGCTCGATGGTGCCATGATCGGCCGCGGCATCTTCGACAACCCCTGGCTCTTCATGGAAGAGCAACGCGAACGCACCCTCGAAGAAAAACTCAACATGCTCTGGACCCACACCCAACTCTTCGACCGCGTCTGGCAAGGCTCCAAAAACTTCCACATCCTTCGCCGCTACTACTCCATCTACTGCAAAGGCTTCCCCGGCTGCGCCGACCTCCGCGCCCAACTCGTGCAGACCGAATCCATCGCCCAAGTCGCCGCCATCATCAAGCCCCTCAATCCGGCTATGGATATCTAATTCATTTTTCGTCGAGTAGTTACCATCTGTATTTACCTTCTATGCTTGAAGGCTCAAAAAAGTCTTTCACCGATTTCATTCCACCAGCCGTCTCGCACTCCATTCGAATCCACATGCCCTTAATATCTCCTTTGGTGCCTTGAGGCTCCCCACCCGGAACATAATATTCCGTCGAATTAAATTCATATTTGGCTAGCTCCACTTCCTTTGTCGAGAAGTTCTTTTTTTCTCTAGCTCCCAACGATTTTATTTTCAACTTACCGTTCTCAGTCTTCTCGTGATTGATGACACGACCTTTGTCCATGTCATTCACTTCCTGCTCATAAAATATTTTATATTCCACATCTAGTCCGCTGATCTCTGTTGCTGATCGATTCTGAATCTCGATTTCATATAGGAACGAGTCAATTCTTATGAAATGAGCGTTTCCATCCTCTTTTCGTTGCCCTACTTTTTTCTTGTTACAATCGACGATTATATCTCTTCCGTTAAAAACCGAATGTAAAATCCACTCATCGATATAATCCTGATCCTCCTCCACAAAAACCGACGGCTTAATCTTAACCAGCTTCCCATCCGCCCGCTTCAACTCCACCTGCCCCAACCGCTCATCATACTGAACAATCTCCGCCTCCAGCGAACGCCCATCCGGTAAGGTGAATTCTCGAGCCATCAATAAGTTGACTAAAAAAACACCTAAAAACAAAATGATTAGTTTCTTTTTCATAATTTACCAGATTAACGTACACTCAAAAAATATCAACCCTTCAATTTTAAATATTCAGGAAATCGATTGAACATCTTTGGGATAAAGATAGTTTGAATACATGCACCAACTAAACGGACTCTACCTCATTCTAACCAAACCCGTTGTCGGCTACGAAGCCGCCGCGCACGCCGCGGTTGACTGCCACGTATCCATGCTACAACTCCGCATGAAAGATGAACCCAACGACCAACAACTAGAAATTGCTCAAACCCTACGCGCCATCACACTCGGCACCCAAACCCAACTCATCATCAACGACAACCTCTCTCTCGCCCAACAAGTAGAAGCCGACGGGCTTCACCTCGGTCAGGACGATCTCACACTCCAAGACGCCCGCCAACAGTATCGCGGGATCATCGGCATCTCCACCCACAACCTCGACCAAGCGCTCCAAGCCAACCAAGCCGGCGCCGACTACATCGGCATCGGCCCCCTCTTCCCCACCCAAAGCAAAATCAATCCCGACCCCACCATCGGCATCCCCCATGCCGCCCACATCGCCCAGCAAGTCACCTGCCCCACCGTCGTCATCGGCGGCATTCAACCCAAACACTTCCCTGAAATACGTCAGCACCAACTTCCCGCTTATGCCCTGATCAGCGCCGTAAATCACGCAATAGATCCCCGTCAAGCGATCAACGCACTCCAACACGCCTGGCAAGAGGCGCAAATTTGAACTTGTACCAACCCGCTTCGCCTTCTACCTTCTAACGCTTTCGCTGGGTGAGTGGTGGAATTGGTAGACACGCCAGATTTAGGTTCTGGTGCTTAACCGCGTGCGGGTTCGAGTCCCGCCTCGCCCACCAGCTTTTTTTTAGCGCAACCATCAACGCTTGGAAAAGAAGCGGCGCTTAACCCATATCGCCACGAGAAACAATCCCGCCACCACCAACATTGGCACCACATCATTTGCAGGCGGCGGACAATAGGTTGGTATATCAAACGCGTCCATCTAGCTGCTCCTCGCTCCGCCGCTCGATCCCTCGAATTAAATCCCCAAAAATAAAGTGATGAAACGGCAAGAAAATATACCAATATAACCGTCCCCACACACCCTTCGTAAAATAAAACGCCTCCACCGTCAACCGCCGCTCACACGCCTCCTCCTCAACCCGAAACGCCAGCCATGCCCTCCCCGGCAACTTCATCTCCGCCCGCAACAGCAATTCCCGCGGCCGACCTATTTTTTCCACCCGCCAGAAATCAACCACATCATTCACCCGCAACCGCGTCGGGCTTCGTCGGCCCCGCTGCGTGCCCACTCCCCGCGCCAGCCGGTCCATCATGCCCCGTATCCGCCACAACGGTGTACTATGAAACCACCCCTCCTTTCCCCCAATCTGCGAAATCGACGCAAACAACGACGCCGCCGACTTTGCCGTTTTCAACGAATAAACCGAGCGATACGTCGGCACATCCCCCAACTCATCCAACTTCATCGCCAGCTCATGGTTCCGCGGATAACTATCCGTCCAGCGTGTATGCACCGCATCCTGCTCCTCCCGCGAAAGCGCCAGCACCAACGCCTCACGGCAGCTAATCCGACGAAACGGTAACACCTCCAGAATATCCCGCCCCTCGCACACCACATCATACTCCACGCTCTCCATCAAACAACGCGTAATCGAAGCCGGAACCGGCGTAAGCCAACCCGTCACCATCGCATACAACGGAATCGAAGAAACCGGTGAAGGAAAAAACCAACACCGTCGACCCAGCACCTCCGCATGCGTCTTCAACAGCGCCTCATAACTCAACACATCCGCCCCCCCAATATCATACATCTGACCCGCCGTCTCCGGTAGCTCCAGCACACCCACCAACGTCTTAATCACATCCCGCAACCCAATCGGCTGACACCGCGTCTTCGCCCACCCCGGCACCGGCAACACCGGCAACCGCCTCACCAAATGGTTCAACATCTCATACGACGCACTCCCCGAACCCAAAATCACAGCCGCCCGCAAAAACGTCACCGGAACCGACCCCGCCGCCAACGCATCCGCCACCGCCATCCGACTTGCCAAATGCGGACTCAACCGCTCATCCACCCGCCCCAGCCCCCCCAAGTAGATAATCCGCGCCACCCCGCACCGCTCCGCCGCCTCCCGCACCGACTCCGCCGCCAACCGATCCGCCTCCTCAAACGAACGCCGCCCCATCACCATCGAATGAATCAGATAGAAAACCGTATGCACCCCCTCCATCGCAACCGCCAGCGATGCCGGCTCCAACGCATCCGCCACCACCACCTCACACGCCGCCCATCGCTCCGCCGACCGCTCCGCCTCCGAACGCACCATCACCCTCACCCGATAGCCCCGCGCCACCAACTCCGGCACCAACCGCCCCCCAATATACCCCGAAGCCCCCGCCACCAACACCGTCTCCAAATCCAGCAGACGCCTCGTCGGCAGCGCATCACACAACAACGAATCATCCATACCCGAGCTCATAGCCACAGACTACGCCCCACAATCCACTCGAGCAAGACCCGATCCTCAAGCCGGAAAACGCGGCTCAACAAAAACCGGCGGATGCAGATAGAGCGGCTCAAACGGCTCAACCGCAAGATCCGCCGCCTGTCGCTCCCACACCACTTCACCCAAGCTTGCCGCCCGCGGCACCTCATCCCCCGTGCCGGGCAAACCAAACGGTTCCAGCACTGCGGCCAACCGCGCCCGATCCGGACTCAATACGACTGTTCCCTCATCCACCCAATCCCCCAACGCATCCCGTCCAATCAACTCAAACTCACGCACCAGCTCAATCCCCTCAAACGCTCCCACCCACAACTGCTCCCGCCGCGCATCCCCCACCACAACCGCCTTCTCCAACCCATACTGCCGAACCAACGAAGCCCCACTATTGTGCGCCATCACCCGCTGCTTACCCGGTGCCGCCAACGCATTCACCACCGAAAACGAAATCCGCATGCCCGAAAACGCCCCCGGTCCCCGGCCCACCAAAAATGTATCCACCGACGCCCAATCCACCGCCAGCTCCTTCAACGCATCAAACAACTGCTGCCGATTCTCCCGCTGCTCCACCCAACATACCGAAGCCACCACCCGCCCCGACTCCAGCAACGCCACGCTCCCCTCCTGCGCACTCATCTCAATCGCTACGACCCGCATACAACCTCCCGCCAAATCTCAATCTGCCGCACCGAAGGGTCCGCACCCTTCTCCAACGACACATGCCACATATCACTCGGCAGTAGCTCCGCCGCCCGCTCCGCCCACTCAATCGCCGTCACCCCGCTCGACTCCAAATACTCCTCCAAGCCAATCCCCATCGCCTCCACGCTATTTGCCAACCGATACAGATCAATATGGTTCAAGCGTAACCGCCCCTCATACTCCCCAATCAACGTATAGGTCGGGCTCGTAATCGGCTCCCGAATCTCCAGCGCCACCGCCAGCCCCTGAATAAAACAGGTCTTGCCCGCACCCAACTCCCCATGCAGCGCCACCACCGAACCCGGCTCCAACCGATCCGCAAACGACCCCGCAACCTCCCACGTCTGCTCCGGGCTACTACTCTCAACACACATCAACACCTGCTTCATAAGCGTCCAAATCTACCCACCACTACCCCCAAATCAAAGCCCAAAAAAAAGAGGAGTATCACCCCTCTCTACTTCGCATCAAACACCGTCAACGCCAGCGGCTTGCTCGCCACCGCCATCCCATCCGCAAACACCCCCACCACCTGCAACCGACACGGCCCCTCCCCCAAAACCGACTCCCGAAACAGCAACAACTCACCTTCCTTATAGGGCTTCTCATCCAGCACCTCCACACCCGAAACCAGCCGCACCCGCACCGGCACCTCATCGCCCCCCACAACCGCCCGAAAACCATGCACACCCTTCTCCAACGTCTCAATTTTCTCATCAAACGCAACCGAACGCCCCAATCGATCCACCGTAAAACTACGCTCCACCATCCCATAAAACGCCACCGGATGTTTCGCCACCGCCACGCACCGCAACATATGATACCCATCCGCCAGCTTCATTGGATCCACCCGCACCGAACCCAACTCCTCCTCCAACAACACCCCATCCAGCAAATACCGATAGCGCCACGAAGCCCCCCGCACCTGACACGCCGCCGCCGCCCGAAATCGAA
Source organism: uncultured Kiritimatiellaceae bacterium (assembly GCA_964014015.1). GTDB lineage: Bacteria > Verrucomicrobiota > Kiritimatiellia > Kiritimatiellales > Pontiellaceae > Pontiella. The sequence continues at coordinate 445 of CAXGYR010000079.1, read as the reverse complement.
ACGCCTCCCGCTCCAACCGATTCACCCCCAGCAACTTCACCGCCACCCGCGGCGCATACGGTCGCGCCAACGGATCCCCCAAAAACAACTGCTGCAACGGACACGCCACCGACTGATAAAAACTCTCCAACACCGAACACCCACCCGTATAATGCTCAAAGAACCGCGCCCCCGGAAACTTATTTGGGTTCGCATACGGCTCCACCACCGACCCACTCGTCGCCGTCGCCCCTGCCTCCAGCCATGTCGTGCACTTCGTCTGCGGCCGCTGAAACTCCGCACTCCAACTCGTCAAATGCTCCGCCACCGCCCCCGGCGCAAACGACCCAATCACCTCTGGCATCACCTGCTCCGCACCGCACAACAACCCCATCACTCCCACCGCCCCCACCGGCAGCTCATTCGTAATCACCGCCGCCGCCCCCCGCCGGGCCCACGGACAAGC
>CAXGYR010000078.1:0-5862 GCA_964014015.1 uncultured Kiritimatiellaceae bacterium | reverse complement strand
GCCGCCGATGGCGCCGATGGGGAGGCCGCCACCGATTATTTTACCGAGGGTGGTGAGATCGGGATGGACGCCGCACATGTGACCGTAGGTGGTGGGGCCGAGGCGGAAGCCGTTGATAACTTCGTCGAAGATGAGTAGCGCACCGGCATCAGCAGTAGCGCTGCGAAGTCCTTCGAGAAAGCCGGGGGCGGGTTCGATGAGTCCCATGTTGCCGGCGATGGGTTCGACGATGACGGCGGCAATATCGCTTCCGTGTTCGTTGAGAATGGCTTGAATGGCTTCGAGGTCGTTGTAGGGTGCAACAAAGATTTCAGCAGTGGCGGTTTCGGAGACACCGGCAGAGGAAGAGATGCCGCCGGTTAGCAGGCCGCTACCGGACGCGACGAGCATGTAGTCGGTATGGCCGTGGTAACAGCCTTCAAATTTGATGATCTTGCGGCGGTTGGTGTAGCCGCGGGCGAGGCGGATGGCGGTCATGACGGCCTCGGTACCGGAGTTGACGAGGCGTACCATTTCCATTTCGGGAACTTGGTGGCAGAGAAGCTCGGCAAATTGAGCTTCGAGGCGGGTGTTGGCACCGAAGGTCATGCCGTTGGCGGCGGTGCGCTGGACGACTTCGACGACTTCTTCGCGGGCATGACCGAGGATTAGGGGCCCCCATGAGCCGCAGAAATCAATTAGTTCAGTGCCATCTTCGGTCTGGACGGTGGCGCCTTTTCCGGAGGTGAAATATACGGGTGTACCGCCGACGCTGTTGAATGCGCGAACGGGGCTGTTAACACCGCCGGGGATAACGGCTTTGGCTCGTTCAAACCAGTCTGCTGATGACATGAATTAATCCTTTTGTAGTTGGGTGTATTGGTTGGCCCAGTAGGTGATGAGAATATCGGCACCGGCGCGAGTGAGGGCGAGGAGGGATTCGCGGGCCATGGCGTGGAGGTCGCCCCAGCCGCGATCGGCGGTGGCGTGGAGCATGGCATATTCACCGCTGACGTTGTAGGCGGCGAGGGGGAGGTCTGTGTTGGCGCGGAGCTGGGCGAGGATATCGAGGTAGAAGAGGGAGGGCTTGAGCATAAGGATGTCGGCGCCTTCGGCTTCGTCGAATTCGGATTCGCGGAGGGCAGTACGGGTGTCGCCGGGGGCGGCTTGGTAGCCTTTGCGGTCGCCGCTACCGGGTGCAGATTTTTCGGCGTCGCGGAAGGGACCGTAGAGGGAGGAGGAAAATTTAGTGGAGTAGGCCATGATAAGTGTTTGGAGGAAATCTTGTTGGTCTAGGGCGGCTCGTAGGGCGCTGATTTGCCCATCCATCATGGCAGAGGGCGCGACGATATCGGCACCGGCTTGGGCGTGGGAGAGAGCGACGCGAGCGAGCGTTTCGAGGGTGGCGTCGTTGTCAACCTGGCCGTCGGGGTCGAGGGTGCCGCAGTGACCGTGATCGGTGTAAGCGCAGACGCAGACGTCGCTGATGAGGGTAAGGTGGGGGAACTCTTTTTTGATGGCGGTGATGGCTTGTTGGACGGTGCCTTTTTCGTCGTAAGCAGCGATGCCGTGAGAGTCTTTCTCATGGGACTCTGCTAGGCCAAAGAGGAGGACGCCGCCGAGCCCGGTTTGGACGAGGGGATCGAGGTCGTGGAGGAGCTGGTCAACGGAGAGACGGGCTTGGCCGGGCATGGAGTCAATGGACTGGCGTTGGTTTGTGCCGGGGATGACGAAGGCGGGCCAGACGAGTTTTTCGGGGTTGGGTAGAGGGGTTTCGAGCATGCGGCGGATGCCGGGGGTCTGTCTGAGTCGGCGTAAGCGAACTTCTGGAAACATAATTTTTCTCCGTTAATACGAGTAGTTTAGCGTATGAGACGGTTCGGAGAAAAGCTCAGAACCTGTCGTTTAGCGCATGAGGAGTAGGCTAAGGGCCATGATGGCCATCCCGGCGACGAGACCGATGAGGCTGTCGTGGCCTTTGCCGTAGGCGCGGCTGGTGGGGAGAAGTTCGTCGAGGCTGATGTAGACCATGATGCCGGCGACGCCGCCGAAGAGGATGCCCATGACGTTGGAGGGTATGATACCGCTTTCACCGCCGACGAAGTGGCGTAGGGCGGCGTAGGCGATGATGGCGCCGATGGGTTCAGCGAGACCGCTGAGCAGTGACCAGAAGAAGGCTTTTTTGCGGTCGCCGGTGGCGTAGAAAATGGGAACGGATACGCTGATGCCTTCGGGGATGTTGTGCAGGGCGATGGCAATGGCGATGGCGACGCCGAGGGAGGGGTCTTCGAGGGCGGCGAGGAACGTGGCTAGCCCTTCGGGAAAGTTGTGGATGGCGATGGCGAGAGCGGTGAAGAGACCCATGCGGAGGAGTTTGCGGTTGGGAGGGGCATTGGGATCGGGGGTGGCGATCTGTTTCATCTGGAGGTCTTCGGCGGTGGGGAGGGGGGCATCGGGGTCGTGGAGGGGGTTGGTTTCGAGTTCGGTGTGAATTTCGTGGGGATTTTCGGCATGGGGAATGAGGGCGTCGATGATGCCGATGAGGGCGAGCCCGCCGAAGAAGGAGGCGGCGTTGATCCAGTGGCCGAGGGGATCGCCGTAGTATTGAACGAGGGAGTCGGCGCCTTTGGCGAAGATTTCGACGAAGGAGACATAGAGCATAACGCCAGCGGAAAAACCGGTGGCAATGGAGAGAAAGCGGAAGTCGGTGCGCTTGGCGAGAAAGGCAAGTGCGCTACCGATGCCGGTGGCGAGACCTGCGAAAAGCGTGAGTCCAAGGGCTATCCAGATGTTTTGCATGGGTTGAAAGTAGGTAGGGTTGGTGAAAAAGGCAAAGCTGGATTATGCTTTTTTGGTGATGATGGGCGTGCGTCGGTTGGGAAAGCAGGTGCGGCAGATTTCGCATGTGAGGCCGTGGCAGCCGCGGGCGGGGCAGTGTTCGCGGCCGTAGGTGATGATCTGGAGATGGAGTAGCTCCCAGTGGGCGGGAGCGTAGAGTTTTTTGAGATCGGCTTCGGTTTGGGTGACGCTGCTGCCGTTGGATAGTTTCCAGCGTTGGGCGAGGCGGTGGATGTGGGTGTCGACGGGAAAGGCGGGGATATGGAAGGCGTGGCTGAGGACGACGCCGGCGGTTTTGTGCCCGACGCCGGGGAGGGCTTCGAGTTCCTCGAAGGTGGCGGGAACGATTCCGTTGTGGCGTTCGAGTAGGAGTTCGGCGAGGCGTTTGACGTTCTTGGCTTTGCTGTTGGCGAGGCCGCAGGTGTTGATGCAGGCGAGAATTTGGTCGACGCTGAGTTGCGCCATTTTTTTGGGGGTGGGGCCGATCTTGAAGAGGGCGGGGGTAACGAGGTTGACGCGTTTGTCGGTGCATTGGGCGGAGAGAAGGACGGCGATGAGGAGGGTGAAGGGGTCGGTGTGGTCGAGGGGGATGGGGACGGTGGGGTAGAGACGGTCGAGGATGGTTTTGGCGGTGTTGGCGCGTTCTTGTTTGGTCATGCGAATTCCTTGCTTATTTGATGCCGACGACGTAGGCGACCCAGCCTTGGACGTTTTCGTAGGTGGTGCGGCGGCGGAAGGTTTCGTCGGATTCACCGTCGTCATCGAAGTCGTGAAGGTAGACGTCGGATTTTTTGAAGCCGGCTTCGTGCATGATTTCATGGATTTCGGGGAGGGTCCAGAGGCGCCATTCGTAGGTGAAGGCGCGGGTGTATTTTTTGAGGCCGGGGATGCGGAAGTGGATGTGGCAGGTGGTGTGGTGGTTGATGGGGTTGAAGGCGGCTTGGTCCCAGATGTATTCGAAGTCGGGGATGGTGATGCCGTCGGGGGTGGTGAAGCCGGGGATTTCGCGGGTGTCGTCTTTTTTGACGGTGACGGATTCGGTGCCGCCGTAGATATCGAGGATGAAGTGTCCGTTTTTTTTGAGGCCGCGGTGGACGTTTTGGAAGTAGGCAAGCAGTTGGTTGCGTTGCTTGAAGATGCAGAAGGAGAAGTTGAGGGCGTAGGTGATATCGGCTTTTTGGGGGGTGGCGGTGAGGACGTTTTGACAGTGGAGGGTTAGGCGTTTTTGCTGAGAGGGCTTAAGGGCGGCAATGTGGTGTTTGAGCCCCCAGTCGAGGGTGGGTTGGTGGAGGTCGATGCCGGTGGCGTGGTTTGTTTTATTTCGTTGAACCCAGCGGGCGGCGAGTTTGGCGGTGCCGCAGAAGTCTTCGCGGATGTGGGTGGGTTCGGATTGGTTGTGGCGTTTGTAGACGCGGCGGCCGAAGTCGAGGTCGGTGTCGACGTTTTGGACGGCGGCTTCGTATAGGGCGTGGATGGAGGGGTGTTTAGGCATGGGGGATTCCTTGTGTCCAGATGGGGTGTAGAGCGTTGTGTAGAGTGGAGTTGGCGCAGAGGACGGCGGCGCGGTGGGCTTTGGTGGGGTCGGGGGCTAGGGTGAAGGTGGCGCCGGCGCGTTGTGCGATTAGGCCGGCGGCGGCGAAGTCCCATTGATAGAGGCCGTATTCGAGGAAGCCGTCGGAGCGGCCGGCGGCGATTTGGCAGAGGTCGAGAGCGGCGGCGCCGTTTATGCGGATTTTGCGGACTTGTTGGGCGAGGGTGGTGAGGGTTTCGAAGGTGGTGCTGCCGGGGTAGAGGCGGGATTTGTTGAGGCCGGTTAGGATCATGGCGTGGTTGAGCTGGGTGTTTTGGGTGGCGTGAATAGGTTGGTGGTTGAGGCAGGCTGGGGAGTCGATGGTGGCGGTGAAGAGTTCGTTAGCTTCGGGTGCGAGGACGGCGCCGGCGATGGTTTTGTTTTGGTATTGGACGGCGACGGAGCTACACCAGTAGGGGAAGGAGTGGGAGAAGTTCACCGTGCCGTCGATAGGGTCGACGATCCATTGGTAGGCGCTGTTGGTTTGGGGTTGTTCGCCTTCTTCGCCTAGGATGGCGTGTTGGGGGTGGGCGTTGAGGATGGTCTCTTCGATGATCGCTTGGCATTCGACATCGAGGGCGAGTTTGACGTCGTGCGCGTCGATGGCGATGCTTTCTTGCCGGCGGAGGAGATTGGCTTGTGCGTGCTGGGTGGCGCACTGTACGGCTAGGATGGCGGTTTGGAGGAGTTGTTCTGGTTGTGGTTGATTCATATGTTCATTAAGCCGATGCGGAGAGTAAGCGTCAAGCGGACAGGTTGTTGGTTTCTGGTTGGGGGTTAGTCTGGACATGTGGTTGGGGAAGTTTTTTACTGGAGTGTGGTTTAGGAGGTTTAGGAGGTTTAGGATGTTGTCGTTTGGTGTTTTGTCGGGGTTGTTGTTGGTGGGGGTTTTGTTGCGGCGGAGGGTGCGCTGGATTCAGCGACTGTTTTTGCCGGCGAGTGTGGTGGGGGGATTGTTGGGGCTGGGGTTGCTGCAGGGAGTGGGGCTTAGTTCGCTTGAGATGGGTTCGGAGTGGACAGCGGGGTGGAGTTCGTTGCCGGGTTTGTTGATTAATGTGGTGTTTGCGGCGCTGTTTATGGGAGAGCGGTTGCCGGGGGTGAGGGCGGTGTGGCGGAGTTGTAGTCGGCAGTTGGCGTATGGGCAGTTGGTGGCGTGGGGGCAGTATGCGGTGGGGTGTTTGGTGGTGCTGTTGTTACTGGGGCCTTGGCTGGGGTTGCCGGATGTTTTTGCGGGTGTGATGCCGGTGGGATTTGAAGGGGGGCATGGTACGGCGGGAGGGATGGCGCCGGTTTTTGAGTCGTTGGGATTCCCGGAGATTAAGGATTTTGCACTGGCGGCAGCAACGGGGGGCATTGTGGGGGCGATTGTGATGGGAATGGCGCTGGTGAATTGGGCGGTTCGAACGGGGATTGTGAAAGCGCATGGGCCGATGGAGTTGGCGGAGCGAAAGCAGGTGGGAACGGTGACGGTTTCG
>CAXGYR010000077.1:0-5984 GCA_964014015.1 uncultured Kiritimatiellaceae bacterium | reverse complement strand
GGCAGGCTGCCGAGCCACTCGTGATAAAGCTCAAAGCAGGCAATATCTTTGGAGGTGCTTAATTTGTTATGGAGGCGGTTTTCTACTTGTGGATTGTCGGCGAGGGTGGTTTTGATGGCTTCCAGTAGCGAGGCTTCGCGATGCTGGAGCGCGACTTGTATGAGGGTGTCGATGACATTATCGTTCAGCTGGGTTAGTTTGCAGAGACCATGTGCGACGGCGGAGAAGCGGACGTCGGGGCTGTCGTCTTGGCTTAGTTTAAGAAGTAGTTCGAGGGCGCGGGGGTTGGGTGTTTCCTTCTCTTGGATGAAGTGTTGTCCGAGTATGCGGGCTGTGATGGAGCGGATGGGGGGCATGGGGTCGGAGCTGCAGGTGGTGAAGGCGTCGAGGTAGGAGGCGTCGATCCCGCCTTTTACATTGCCTTGTGTGATCATGGCAAGGGAGTGCATTTTCATTTGCGGGGGACCGCTAACGAGCATCTCTTTGACGGTGACGATGTTGCTATCGCTAGTAGGTGCTGGTAGTTGCGCATGGGCGGTTAGGATGAGGGCAAATACGATATAAACTGATTTCATAAGATTTCTCCAAAGCTTCGAAAATCTATGGAATGAGACGTTAAACTGCAAGAGACATTCAAAAAAAAGGGGGGAAATTGATTTTGGTGGGATACGCTCTTTTCGGGCGTGGGTGTTGAGGGTATGGTGGGCGCTTGATTTTAGAGAGGATGTCGAGATGGTAAGTCGAATTGAAATTGGTTTGAAGGCGGGTGTTCCGGACGCGCGGGGGCGGAGCGTGATGGAGCGAGCGAAGCAGGCGCTTGGGATTTCGATGGAGGGGTGTCGGACGCGGGATGTGTATAAGGTGGCGGCGGAGCTGAGCGAGGGGGAAGCGGTTCGGGTGATGGAGGTGTTTACGGATTCAGTGGTGGCAGAGTCAGCAGTGGGACGACTGGCGATGGAAGATTCGTTTGCGTGGTGCATGGAGGTGAGTTTTAAGGCGGGGGTGACGGACAATGTGGGGCGGACGGCGCGGGGCTCGTTGCAGGATGTATTGGAGCGTGAACTTGCGTGGGAGGAGCAGGTTTATACATCGGTGCAGTATTTTATTTCGGGGTCGTTGAAGCGGGATGAGGTGCGGCGGGTGGGCGTGGATCTGCTGGCGAATGAGCTGATTGAGCAGGTGGAGGTGCTGAGTGAGGCGGAGTGGCGGGCGGCGTCGCCGGATGTGAGTCTGCCGTTGTTTGCGGATGATCGTGAACCGGAGGTGCGGGTGATTGAGCTGCCGGATGATGATGCGGAGCTGGTGCGTATTTCAAGCGAGGGAATTTTATCGCTTTCGTTGGAAGAGATGCGGGCAATTCGGGGGCACTATTTAGAACCGTCGGTGCGGGCGCACCGCGAGGCACTGGAGCTGCCGATGTGGCCGACGGATGTAGAGCTTGAGTGTATTGCGCAGACGTGGTCGGAGCACTGTTCGCATAAGATTTTTGCGGGAACGGTGCGCTATCGGGATGAGGAGTCGGGGGAAGAGCAGACGATTCATTCGCTTTACAAGACGTTTGTGAAGGCGAGTACGAACCGCATTGCGGAGTCGATTGACTGGCTGGTGTCGGTGTTTACGGATAATGCGGGGATTGTGAAGTTCGATGAGCGGTTGCATCTGGTGTATAAGGTGGAGACGCATAATTCGCCGTCGGCGCTTGATCCGTATGGGGGAGCGATGACGGGTATTGTGGGGGTGAACCGCGATCCACTGGGTACGGGGATGGGTTCGGCGTTGGTTTCGAATGTGTGGGGCTACTGTTTGGGGTCACCGTTTTTTGATGGAGAGATTCCGGCGGGGCTGATGCATCCGCGGCGGATTCGGGACGGTGTGCATGAGGGTGTGATTGATGGGGGTAATCAGTCGGGGATTCCGTATAGCCGGGGTTTTGAGTGTTTTGATGAGCGGTTTCTGGGTAAGCCGTTGGTCTATTGCGGGACGCTGGGTACGATTCCGGTGGAGGTGGGGGGGCGTCCGTCGGAGCGGAAAGAGATTGAGGTGGGCGACTGGGTGGTGATGTGTGGGGGACGCATCGGTAAAGATGGTATCCATGGGGCGACGTTTTCCTCAGAGGAGCTGCGTACGGAGTCACCGGCGCAGGCGGTGCAGATTGGTGATCCGCTGACGCAGCGGAAGCTATATGAATTTTTGATTGAGGCGCGCGATTTGGGGCTGTTCCGTTGCATTACCGATAATGGGGCGGGTGGCATCTCTTGCTCGTTTGGTGAGATGGGTAAATACTCGGGCGGTTGTGAGTGCGAGCTGGCGGGTGCGCCGGTGAAGTATGAAGGGTTGCAGCCGTGGGAGGTGCTGGTATCGGAGGCGCAGGAGCGGATGACGCTGGCGGTGCAACCTGAGCAGCGGGACGCTTTTGAAGCATTGGCGCAGCAACGTGATGTGGAGGTGGCGTTTATGGGCACCTTCAATGATTCAGGTTACTTTACGGTGAAGCAGGATGGGCGTGTGGTGGCGAGCCTGGATATGAATTTCCTTTATGAAGATGGATGCCCGACGCTGGATATGCCGGCGGTGTGGAAAAAACCGAATGTGGCGCAGCCGGAGGTGCCGACGGTTGAGGACTATTCGGAGACGGTGTTGGCGTTGCTGGCGGATTTGAATCTCTGTTCGCGGGAGTACAAGAGCCGGATGTATGACGGCGAGGTGAAGGGCTTGAGCGTGGTGAAGCCGTTTGTGGGCGCGGGTGCGGATGTGCCATCGGACGCAACGGTGTTGCGGGTTGATTATGATAGCAATCGCGGCGCGGTGTTAGCGGAGGGGATCAATCCGTGGTATTCGGATTTGGATACGTATGCGATGACGACTTCGGTGATCGATGAGGCGGTGCGGCGGGTAATTGCGGTGGGAGGTGATCTGGAGCGGATTGCGATCCTGGATAATTTCTGTTGGCCCGATCCGGTGGAGTCGGAAAAGACGCCGGATGGAGCGTATAAGATGGCGCAGTTAGTGCGGTCGTGTCAGGCGCTTTACGATTTAACGACGCTCTATAAAACGCCGGCGGTGTCGGGCAAAGATTCGTGTAAGAACGATTCAACGCGCGGTGGAAAGAAGATTTCGATTCCACCGACGCTGTTGATCTCTTCGGTGGGTCAGATAACCGATGTGCGTAAGGCGGTAACGATGCCGTTTAAGGCGGTCGGGGATCGTATTTATGTGGTGGGCGAGACGAAAGCAGAACTGGGTGCGTCGGCCTACTATCGTTGGTTGGCGGAGGCGCAGGGTACGGCAGAGGCGTATGGCGGACAGGTGCCGGAGGTGAACGGTGAGCAGGCGTTGGCGATTTATCGGGCGATGAATAAGGCGACGGATGCCGAGTTGTTGCAGTCGGCGACAACTCCGACCAAGGGCGGATTGGCGTTGGCGTTGGCGCTGGCGACAGTCGGAAGTGCGCTGGGTGCGGATGTTGATCTTTCGGGCGTGGCGGATGATTCGGTTGCGGCATTGTTTGCGGAGTCGAACAGCCGCTTTGTGGTTTCGGTTAAGCCGGAGGATGTTGCAGCGTTTGAAGCGCTCTTTGCAGATGTTCCGGTGCAATCCATTGGTGTGGTGAGCGAAAGCGATTCGCTGACCATCGAGGGACTAGCCACGCTTGACCGCGATACGATGCGTACGCAATTTAAGGCGACCCTTCAGGGTGTGTAGCTTACGCGTTGGTTAGGATGCGGAGCATACGGCGCAGCGGTTCGGCGGCGCCCCAGAGGAGCTGGTCGCCGACGGTGAAGGCGCTGAGGTAGTCGGGGCCCATTTTCATTTTACGGAGACGACCGACGGGAATGCCGAGGGTGCCGGAGATGGCGGCGGGAGTGAGTTGGGCAAGGGTGGCTTCTTTGCTGTTTTCGACGACGTTGATCCAGTCGTTGTCTTCGCGGAGCATCTGTTCGATGTCGTTGATGGGAATATCTTGTTTGAGTTTTATGGTGAGGGCTTGGGAGTGGGAGCGCATGGCGCCGATGCGGACGCAGATACCGTCGATGGGAACGAGGGGGTTGTTCTGTAGAATTTTGTTGGTTTCGGCGTGGCCTTTCCACTCTTCGCGGGTTTGTCCGTCTTCGACGAGTCGGTCGATCCAGGGGATGAGGGAGCCGGCGAGGGGTACGCCGAATTCGTCGGTGGGGAGGGCGTTGCCTTGGAGGGCGGCACTGACGGTGCGGTCGATATCGAGAATAGCGGAGGCGGGGTCGGCTAGTTCGGTGGCGGCGCTTTGTTGGAGGGCGCCCATTTGGTTTAGGAGCTCGCGCATGTTGCGGGCACCGGCGCCGGAGGCGGCTTGGTAGGTCATGGAGGAGACCCATTCGATGTGGCCGGCTTTGAAGAGGGCGCCGATGGCCATGAGCATGAGGGAGACGGTGCAGTTGCCGCCGATGAAGTCTTTTTGTCCGTTGGCAAGGGCGGTGTCGATGACGGGTTGGTTGACGGGGTCGAGGATGATGGTGGCGTTGTCGGCCATGCGGAGGGTGGAGGCGGCGTCGATCCAGTAGCCGTTCCAGCCGGCGTTGCGTAGCTGGGGGTGGATGGATTGGGTGTAGGTGCCGCCTTGGCAGGTGAGGATGACGTCCATTTCTTTGAGGGCGTCGATGTCGGTGGCGTCGATAAGGGTGGTTTGTTGTTGCCCGAGGTTGGGGGCGGGTTGTCCGGCTTGGGAGGTGGTGAAGAAGGTGGGTTGGATGTGGTTGAAGTCGTTTTCTGCCTGCATACGTTCGATGAGGACGGAGCCTACCATGCCGCGCCAGCCGATGATCCCTGTTTTCATGCGTTTTCTCCTACTTTCTGTAAACGGGGGCAGAAGGTATTTGATTTGGGGGGGCAAGGCAAGTAGGGATTGAGGCGCGTTGAGGGAAGGGTTGAGATGATTTGGATAGGACTGGGCTTGTGTTCGATGTTTTTTTTGGGGGTGTATGACCTCTGTAAGAAGCGGGCGTTGCGGGAGAATTCTGTGGTGCCGACGCTGTTTGTTTCGAATTTGGCGGGGTGTTTGTTGTTGGGTTTGGTGGTGCTGGTGGCGCGGGGGTTGCCGGATTGGGAGGGGGGCGCGATGTTTCGGTTGGAGGCGCTGCCGTTGGTTTGGCATGCGTGGTTGGCGGGGAAGGCGGTGGTGGTGGGGGTGTCGTGGATCTGTGCTTTTTTGGCGTTGAAGCATCTGCCGCTTTCGATTGCTTCGCCGATTCGGGCGTCGGCGCCGGCGTGGACGTTGCTGGGGGCGTTGTTGTTGTTTCGGGAGGCGCCGTCGGGGCTGCAGTGGATGGGCATGGGGATTATTCTGCTTTGCTATGTGGCGTTTAGTTTTGTGGGGCGTGAGGAGGGGATTCGATTTGAGCGGAATCAGTGGGTGTGGCTGATGGTGCTGGCGACGCTTATCGGGACGTGTAGTACGTTATTGGATAAGTATCTTTTGCATTATGTGGGGATGGCGCCAATGGAGATTTTGCTGTGGTATGCGCTCTATTTGTTGCTGTTCTTTACGGTGTTGCTGGGGCTGTGGTGGTGGCCACGGCGGCGGGAGGAGCCGCTGCGTTGGCATGGGGCGATACCGTGTATTGGGTGGGCGTTGGTGTTGGCGGATTTTTTCTATTTTGTGGGGTTGGCTAATGAGGAGGCATTGTTGGTGGTGCTTTCGATGCTACGGCGTTCGAGTGTGGTGATTTCGTTTGTGGGGGCGGGGCTGTTTTTTGGGGATGTGAATTTGCGGCAGAAGGGGTGGGTGTTGGCGGGAATTTTGCTGGGGGTGCTTTTTATTTTGGCTTCGGGTGTGTAGCGTTACGTTGTGATTGCGATTGTTAGAGAAAGAGGACATTGGTTGCGGTTTTCAGAACCGCGGGAGGTGTTGCGGGCGGAGCGGCTGGAGGAGGTGCTGCCGGCGTTGGAGCGGGCGGTGGATTCGGGCTGTTATGTCGCGGGTTTTGTGGGGTATGAGGCGGCGGGGGCTT
>CAXGYR010000076.1:0-5992 GCA_964014015.1 uncultured Kiritimatiellaceae bacterium | reverse complement strand
GCCTCTGGCGCGGCATCCACGACTGCTTCGCCATCCGCTGGTACCGCCAACGCGCCCTCCCCGCCAAACGAACCTAAGCCATGAGCCTCCTCCAATCCATCCGCAATCGCGCCACCCCCGACGCCCTCCACAAGCAGCTACAAACCTTCGTCCGCACCCCCCGCAACACCCGCCTAACCCTCTTCCTCCTAGCCCTTCTTCTCTACCTTCCCGGCATCCACACCCTTCCCCCCATCGACCGCGACGAACCCCGCTACACCCAAGCCAGCAAACAAATGCTAGAAACCGGCGACCACACCCGCATCTACTTTCAAGAGCAGTTCCGCAACAAAAAACCCGTCGGCATCTACTGGCTCCAAAGCGCCACCACCCGCCTCCTCGGAGGCGATGCCATCAAAGACCAAATCTGGCCCTACCGCATCCCCTCCCTACTCGCCGCCTTCCTCACCCTCCTCCTCGTCCATCGACTCGGCACCCTACTGCTTACTCCCCCCGCCGGACTCCTCGCCGCCCTCCTACTCTCCATCACCCCCCTCATGACACTCATCTCCCGCGTCGGCACCACCGACGCCGTCCTACTCGCCGCCACCACCGCCGCCCTCCTCCAACTCATCCGCGCCTGGCACGCCACCCAAACCCAAACCCCCCTCTCCTGGCGTACCCCCCTCACCTTCTGGATCGCCCTCGCCATCGGGATTCTCGTCAAAGGCCCCATCACCCCCCTCATCGTCGGCCTCACCGCCGCCACCCTCTACTTCCTCGAAAAACAGCCCATCCGCGGTCTTAGACCCGCCCTCGGCATCCCACTCCTCCTCGCCCTTATACTCCCCTGGCTCATCTCCATCCAAATCGCCACCGACGGCGCCTTCCTCCGCGACTCCCTCGGCGCCGACTTCGGCAAAAAACTCGTCTCCGGCCAAGAATCCCACGGCGCGCCCCCCGGGCTCTACACCCTCCTCACCGCCATCACCGCCTGGCCCCTCACCCTCCTACTCATACCCGCCCTATACGATGCCTGGAAAACCCGCAACCAACAACCCCTCTCCCGCCTACTACTCGCCTGGACCCTACCCTACCTCCTGCTCATCGAACTCGTACCCACCAAACTCCCCCACTACGCCCTCAGCATCTACCCCGCCCTCACCCTCCTAACCGTCCGCTATCTCTGGGAAGAACGCACCACCCCCCGCCTCCCCAACATTCTCCACCTGCTCCACCGCCTCTACCGCATCCTCTGGTTCGCCGTTCCCCCCCTCTTCGCCCTCATCGCCCTCGCCAGCATCTTCCTCGGCGGCAACCTTCCCCTCGCCCTCCTAACCGCCCTCGCCTTCGCCCTCGCCACCCACCTCCAATGGCGCACCCGCACCTCCCCCCCCATACGCCGCCTCCTTCTCCAGCTTCCCCCACTCCTCATCGGCTTCAACCTCCTCTTCGGCGCCCTCGCGCCCACCCTACACACCCTCTGGATCAGTAAAACCGTCGCCCAACACCTCCGCGACATCCGCACCCACACCCCCCAAGCCCGCCTGCACGCCGTCGGCTACCACGAACCCAGCCTCGTCTTTCTATGCGGCACCCAAACCCACCTCACCTCCCTCAACGGGCTTAAGCAGCAACTCAATCCATACAGCGTCTGCCTCCTACCCTACGATACCGACACCACCGGACTCCCCCTCACCCCCTACGCACCCATAAACGGCATCAACTACAGCAAAGGCAAAATCATCGACCACCAGCTCTACATCCACACCGCCATCGCCAACCTCATGCCCACCCAGGAGCAACCATGATCTCCCTCCCCCGCCTCGCCCTATTCTGCCTCCTGCCCCCCCTCATCCTCACCCCCATCGGGCACTTCACCTTCGACCTCCCCACCGTCCACTACACCAAATACCACCTCGACCGCACCGTCGTGAACGCCTTCGCCCTCACCGACAACTGGGACGACTACCTCATCATCGCCTGCTGCCTCACCGCCCTCGCCCTCCGACTTCTCAAAAAGCCCGCCCCCCACGTCTGGGCCGCCCTCCTGCCCCCCTTCGCCGCCCTCGCCGCCGGCATTCAAGTACACCTACTCAAATCCCTCTTCGGTCGCTACCGCCCCAAAATGTTCTTCAACGAAGAGCTCTACGGCTTCACCTTCTTCGCCCCCCTCGGCGAATCCAACCTCGCCGCCTTCCCCTCCGGCCACACCTGCAGCATCCTCGCCCTCACCACCGCCCTCAGCATACTCAAGCCCCGCCTCCGCCTACCTCTATTTCTCATCGGCTGTCTCATCGCCTCCGCCCGCGTCATCGTCGCCGCGCACTATCCCACCGATGTCATCGCCGGCATCTCCCTCGGCATCTGGTCCGCCTACCTTACCCAACACCTTCTCCGCCATCGCCTGCACGCCACCTCACAACCTGAAATAACAATCGAAACCCAACGAGAAGCCGCCTAATGCAATCCACCACCTTCACCGTCAAAACCCGTCAAGAAGGCCAACGCCTCTTCGCCGTCATCGCCGAAGAGCAAAACGTCTCCAAAAAACAAGCCCAAGCCTGGATCGACAACAAGCAGATCCTCGTCAACGGCAAACGCATCTGGATACGCCGCCACCTCCTCAAAGAAGGCGACACCGTTCAAATCCTCCAAGCCGCCCCCCCCGCCTCCCCCAACAAAAAAATCTCCATCCTCTGGCAAGACCCGCACTACCTCATCGTCAACAAAGCCCCCGGTCTACTCTCCAACGCCCACGACGATAGCCTCGAAGCCCGCCTCCAGAAACAGCAGCAAAACCCCAACATCTGCGCCGTTCACCGCCTCGACAAAGAGACCTCCGGCTGCCTACTCTTCGCCACCTCAGCTCAAGCCAAAGCCGACGCCGTACCCCTCTTTCGCGGACGAGACATCATCAAAGTATACCGCGCCCTCACCGTCGGAAAATTCCCCAACATCTGGAACGAAATCCGCACCGATATTCAAGGCTACATCGCCACCACCCTCGTCAAAATTCTCGACAGCAACCGCCAAGCCTCTTACCTCGAACTCCGCATCGAAACCGGACGCACCCACCAGATACGCCGCCACCTAGCCGACAAACGCTACCCCGTCCTCGGCGACAAAAAATATGCCGGCACCGGCCACGAAATATCCGTCCAGCAGCCCCGCCAGATGCTCCACGCCTACCGCCTCATCTTTCCCCACCCCAAGACCAAGCAGACCATCCGCGCCACGGCCCCCCTACCCTCCGACTTCAAACGCACCCTTAACCAGCTCAAGCTCCGTTAATCAATACGCCCGCTCGTCGCTCGACTCCATATAGTTGATAAACGCCCGATTCGCCACCCGATTGCCCCCCGGCGTCGGATAATCCCCCGTAAAATACCAATCCCCCTTATGGTTCGGACACGCTCGGTGCAGTCCCTCCACCGACTGATACAAAATCTCCACCTCCGCCGCCAACTCCGGCGGCGTCAGCAGCTCCCCGATTCGGCGCGAAATAGCCCCCGTGCTCAACGCCTCAAACAGCCGCTTCACCTCATTCACCGACTCCCGCATCGGTCGCTCCAGATCCGCCTTCGCCGCCGCATACACCTCCTCCAACAACGCCCCCTGCTCCCGATCCCGCAGCAGCGAAACCGCCGCCTCAAACGCCACAAAATCACCCATCTTCGACATATCGATGCCATAGCAATCCGGAAACCGAATCTGCGGCGCCGAAGACACCACAATAATCTTCCGCATCTTCAGCCGATCCAAAATCCGCAAGATACTCCGCCGCAGCGTCGTCCCCCGCACAATCGAATCGTCCAACACCACCAACGTATCCGTCGGCTCAATAATTCCATACGTCGTATCATACACCTGCGCCACCAACGCATCCCGATCCGCATCCGCCGTAATAAACGTCCGCAGCTTCGCATCCTTCGTCATCAGCTTCTCAATCCGCGGATGCATCTCCAGCAGCCGCTCCACCTCCGCCGGTTTTGCCCCCTTCTCAAGTGCCTCCCGCACCGCCGACATCCGATGATCCCGCAGCCCCTCCATCAAACCATAAAATGCCGTCTCCGCCGTATTCGGAATATACGAAAACACCGTATTTTTCAGATCAAAATCCACCGCCCGCAGCACACTATCTACCAGCGAACGCCCCAGCTCTTTCCGCTCCCGATAGATATCCCGATCCGTCCCCCGCGAAAAATAGATCCGCTCAAACGAACACGGCTTCTTCTCCACCGGTTCATTAATCAACTCACTCGCAACCGACCCATCCTTCCGCACCATCAGCGCATGCCCCGGCTCAATCTCCTGAATCGAATCCAACGGCACATTCAGTGCTGTCTTCAGCTGCGGCCGCTCCGAAGCCACCGCCACAATTTCCTCATCCTCATAATAGAACCCCGGCCGAATCCCCGCCGGATCCCGCAGCACAAACAGATCCCCATGCCCCAGCATACCCGCCATCACATAGCCCCCATCAAACGCCCGCGTCGCCTTCCGCAGCACCAGACCCAGATCCAGCTCCTCCATAATTTTGCCCGTAATCTCCGTCCGCTCCAGCCCCGCCTTCCGATGCTTCCGAAAAATCGCCTCATTCGCCTCATCCAGAAAATGCCCAATCTTCTCCAGCACCACCACCGTATCCGTCCGATTTCGCGGATGCTGCCCCAGCTCCACCAGCATCTCAAACAGCTCCTGATTATTCGTCAGGTTAAAATTCCCCGCCAACACCAGATTCCGCGTCATCCAATTATTCTGCCGCAGAAACGGATGGCAAAACGTCTCCCCCGAAGCCCCATGCGTCCCATACCGCAGATGCCCCAGCAGCAGCTCCCCCGCAAAATGCAGCTGCCGCTTCACCCACGCCCCATCCCTCAACTTCTCCGCATCCGTCGAACGCGCCTCCACAAACGACCGCAACAGCCGCTCCCGCACATCCATCAACGGATTCTCCCCCGCCGAACGAGTCCGGAAAATATACGGCTCCCCCGGCGGCATATCCAACTTAATCGACGCCGCTCCCGCCCCATCTTGGCCCCGATTATGCTGCTTCTCCATCAACAAGTTCAGCACATCAATTCCATACGTCGCCGAACCATACTTCTCGATATAGTAAGCCAACGGTTTACGCAGCCGCACCGCCGCAATGCCGCACTCATGCCCGATCCAATCGCTCATAACACACCCTCCTCAGGTTATGCGTGGGTAAAAACAAACCCTGCCCCAACCTCCAACACAAGTCAAGCCCCCCGAAACGCACCCCAATCGAATCCAATTCCCCCGCACCAATCAAAGCGATGGAATGCAATTCCCAAACTCCATCCCGCGATAGAATGCCATTCCCTTCAAACTCCAAACTGCAAACTTCAAACTTCACACCGCGATGAAATGCAATTTCCGATGGAATGCGATTCCCTATCGAATGTAATTTCATAAAATAAACATCTTGCTAAACCTTTAGTAAATAGCATAGATTATACCCGCAGTTGATTGAATCAGGAGAGAAACCATGAAGATTCATATCCACTGCCTATGCACCATCGCCGCCCTGCTCATCGCAGGCACCGCCTCCGCGCAGAGTGTTTCTCTCGATCAGATGACCTTTGTCTACCATGCCGCCACCGACGGCTACGAGCTCGACGCCGTCGACCCCACAGCCACCGGCTTCCTCAACATCCCCGACACCTACAGCGGAAAAGATGTCACCGTCATCGGAGATCAGGCCTGCTCTCCAAACTACAACGGCATCCCGGGCCTCACCGGCGTCCGCCTCCCCGCACACCTCGAAACCATCGACGATGCAGCCTTTCACAACTGCTCCGGCTTGACCGGCTCGCTTACCATTCCGGCTGGTGTCACCTCCATCGGCGACAATGCCTTTCGCGACTGCTCTGGCTTTACCGGCTCGCTTACCATTCCCGCTGGTGTCACCTCCATCGACAACCATGCCTTCTTCGACTGCAGTGGCTTAAGCGAAGTCTGCTGGCTCGGCGCTCCGCCCTCCATT
>CAXGYR010000075.1:0-6027 GCA_964014015.1 uncultured Kiritimatiellaceae bacterium | reverse complement strand
ACCTGGAGCCGCAACCCCGATGCCCGCTGGCGAACCTCCCTCAAAGACGTGCGGCAAGCAACGCGCCGACAGGCGGCAATTCTTACCAATGCCGCCCAAGCTGTAAAACCGGGAGGCGTGTTAATCTACGCCGTCTGCACCATCACCCTCCCCGAAACCACAGAACAACTCGACACCTTCCTCACAGCGCATCCCGAATTTGAACGCGAGCCCTTCCATCATCCCCTCACCGGCGAAGCCACCGACGGAACCCTGCAGCTCATCCCCTCTAGGCACGATGGTATGTTTATAGCTCGGTTGCGCAAACGAGCAGCCTCCGCAGCTTAACCGGCAAGCCGCTCCCACCTATCAATCTCAGAATTATAAAAAGACCGCCCCGCGAGCTGTAGCAAAATCTCATCCGCATCCGCCGGCGGCAGCGCCAGCCGGTTCAGCGTCAGCAATCCCTCCAGCCCCTTCTCTTCACCCTGCAAAAAAACCCGTACCCGCTGGTTCAGCGGAATTCCGAACTTCTGCTCTACCCGCTCAAACGCTCCCCGCCGATCTGCATAAAACTGAAACCAGCCCTCTTCACCAAGATCACGCGGAAACTCCAGCAGATCATTCGACGGAAAATTAAAATCAAGCTGGCTCCCCTTCTTCATTGGAAACAATCTAAAACGAAAAGAGTTCGCTGGCAACCCCTCCGCACCATTCCAAATTTATCTATTTCCCTTCCGCACGGAATCAAATAGGATACATCGCATGAAAAGATGTTACGCCATACTAGCCATTGCCGCCGCGTTCCAGACCGGCTGCGTCTCCCGAACCGTCACCGAGCGACCCGTTGGCGCCGAAGATTCTGCCAACATAGGCCTGATCTCAAAAGAGCGCGTAGTTGAAAAACGCTGGGTCTGGGTCTGGGAAGATGACTTTTCCAACAAGAAATAAAAATGGGGTGAAAGACGGGATTTGAACCCGCGGCCTCCTGGGCCACAACCAGGCGCTCTAACCAACTGAGCTACAATCACCACTCGAAAGGCTGTAAAAAATACTCCTGCCTCTCTAAAAATCAACCGTTTTCTATCCCGAACTTACGCGCGCCACACACCCCTCTTCAACTCGTTGCGATCCATAGGAAACCTTTCAAAATCATAACTTTCGCCATATAAGCTACAAAATTGAACTAATTGGACGCACCGCGATACATTAATGAATTTTTAAGACATCAAAATAGCACTTCATTTTCATCCAACCGCACACAGCGACTCATGTTGGCACGGCAAATGCTGCATTCTCAAATGCTTGAGCTAAACGTCTTTTTTCAAAGGCGCATGCTCGGCAAAACAAAAAGGAGAGAGAATGAAAAAGCTATTGAAGGGCGCTTTCAAAGCGTCCCTGTTCGCATTGCTATGCACGGCAGGCACCGCCTTTGCCGGTGAAAGCACGGAAGTCATCGACACCGGAACCACGGCGTGGATGCTTACCTCAACAGCGCTCGTACTGCTGATGATCCCCGGACTCGCCATGTTCTACGGCGGACTGGTTCGCACCAAGAATGTTCTTGGCACCATGATGCACAGCTTCGCCGCCATGGCGATTATCGGTGTAATTTGGATGGTCTGCGGATACGCCATGTGCTTCGGAGAGAATACACTAGGCGGCTGGATTGGTTGGAATCCCGACTATTTTCTACTGGGCGGAATCGATGAATCCGTCAGCGGCGGTATCCCCGAATATGTCTTTGCCATGTTCCAAGGCATGTTTGCCATGATCACCCCCGCCCTGATCGCCGGCGCTTTTGCCGAACGCGTAAAATTCCGCGGCTACTGCATCTTCATCGCACTCTGGAGCCTGCTAGTCTACAACCCGCTCTGCCACTGGGTATGGGCTGGCGACGGATTCCTCTACAAGAAAGGCGCTATTGATTTTGCCGGCGGA
This sequence comes from uncultured Kiritimatiellaceae bacterium, assembly GCA_964014015.1. GTDB lineage: Bacteria > Verrucomicrobiota > Kiritimatiellia > Kiritimatiellales > Pontiellaceae > Pontiella. The sequence continues at coordinate 4,107 of CAXGYR010000075.1, read as the reverse complement.
ACCGTGATTCACATTTCAGCTGGAGCGGCTGCACTGGTTGCGGCCTTCTATCTCGGCGCACGCCGCGGCTATCCGAAGACCGCCATGCACCCCAACAACTTAGTCATGACCCTCATCGGTGCGGGTCTACTCTGGTTCGGCTGGTTTGGCTTCAACGCCGGCTCACCCGCCGCCGCCGACCTATCAACCGGACAGGCGTTTGCCGTCACCCAAATCGCAGCGGCCGCTGGCGCCCTCTCGTGGATGATCCTCGAAGGCATCCTACATAAAAAGGTCACCGCACTCGGATTCGTATCTGGCGTTCTTGCCGGCCTCGTTGCCATCACGCCCGCCGCAGGTGCCGTACAGCCACTCGGTGCACTGATCCTCGGGCTTGTCTCTTCGGTTCTCTGCTATCTCGCAATTGAGATGAAGAACAAACTTGGATACGACGACACCCTCGACGTCTTTGGCATTCACGGCATGGCAGGCATCTGGGGTGCCATCGGACTCACCTTCTTCCTGCGCCCCGGCACTACCGAGAACTCATTCCTCGGGCAGCTCTGGGTACAGACCGAAGGTTGCCTGGTCAGCCTGATATACTCCGGTGTCGTAACCTTTATTCTCATCGTGCTCGTCGACAAATTATTCGGCTTCCGCATGAACGCAGAAGAAGAGATGGCGGGCATCGACCACAGCGAACATTCCGAGCGCGGCTACGGCATGCTTAACCTCAACTCATAAGGAGTCACGATGAAATTGATTACAGCTATTATTCAAGAAGACAAACTCGACAGCGTTCGCGAAGCCCTAATCGAGGCAGAAATCGGACGCATCACCGTTGCACGCGTAGACGGACACGGCCGACAGGAGAAAACAGAAATCTACCGCGGTCAAACCGTCGCTCCCAACCTGATCACCAAAGTGGAGATCAAAATTGCCGTTAACGACGAATTCGTCGAACGCACCCTTGATGCGATTCTCGCTTCAGCGCGCCACGGCGAAGAAGGAACCATCGGCGATGGCAAAATCTTCATCACGCCCCTCGAAGAGTGCATCCGCATTCGCACCGGTGAGCGTGGCAGCGACGCGATCTAACATCCGTTAGACGTAAACGCAGAAGGGCGCCACTTGGCGCCCTTTTTTCGTTCCACACAAAAAAAATAACTACGCCAGCTCCTGCGAGCGGTCATATGCACTGCGCATCGCTGCCGCGACCAGCTCCCGGAACCGCTCCCGCTCAAATGTCGCAAGCGCCGCCGCCGTCGTACCGCCCTTCGAAGTCACCCGCTCCCGCAGCGTCGCCGCCGAACAGTCCGAATCCGCCATCAAGTCCGCCGCACCGCCTACCGTCTCCACACAGAGCAACCGTGCCTCCTCCTCGCCTAACCCTAACTCTATCGCTGCCGCCATCATCGCCTCCATCATCAAAAAGAGATACGCCGGACCGCTTCCGCTCAGCGCTGTTACCGCATGCAGTTGCTCCTCCTGAACGCGAACAGAAACGCCAACCGCCTGCATCAACTTCTCCGCTAAAGATAGATCCGCCTCCGTCGCCAGCGCGCCCGCCGCAATCCCCGAAGCACCGCGCCCTACCAGCGACGGTGTATTCGGCATCACTCGGACTACTCGAAATCCATCGGTACCCTCAATCCGTTTCGCCGCCACACCCGCCATAATGCTCATCACCAACGCCTCTTTGGAGACCGACCCTTTCAGCTCCTCCCAGACCGCTTCAAACAGCTGTGGTTTCACCGCCAACACCACACCATCTGCGCCCGCCACCGCCTCATGGTTCGATGCCACCGCCGTCACACCATACGTCGATTCCATATAGGTCCGCCGCTCCTCAAGCGGATCGCTCACCGCAATTTCACCCGCCTCCAGCACGCCCTGCCGGATCACGCCCGCCACGATTGCCTCACTCATATTGCCCGCACCAATAAATGTTATCTTCATCCTCTAGCTCCAAATAAATCCGTTCCAATCCGTACCCACGTACTGCCCTCTTCAATCGCCACTTCTAAATCGTGCGACATCCCCATCGAAAGCTCCGGCAGCGGCGTTCCCGTCTCCTCCTCCAAGCGGTCTCGCAACAGCCGCAGCGCCCGAAAATGCTCGCGCGTCTTCTCCGCATCCGGCGAAAACGGCGGAATCACCATCAACCCCCGCACCTCGCAGTGTGCCGACGCATTCGCCGCCTCCAGTACCTCGCGCACCTCCTCCGGCGCCAATCCAAACTTTGCTGCCTCCCCCGCCACATTCACCTGCAGTAGAATCGGCAACGTCTGCTCCGCATGTGCATCCAGTGCCCGCAGAATCTTCAGCGAATCCACCGAATGAATCATATGAAACAGCGGCGCCGCCATTTTCGCTTTATTACGCTGCAAATGCCCGATCAAATGCCACTCCAACCCCTCCGCGCACAGCGGCCGCTTATGTTGCGCCTCCTGCACCTTGTTCTCTCCGAAAAACCGTAACCCACAACGCGCCGCCTCCTCGACCGCCTCCGGCGGTTTTGTTTTCGACACCGCCAGAAGCCGTACCGACTCCCGCGCCCGACCCGCCGCCCGGCACGCCTGCTCTATCCGCGTCTCCACCTTCTCCAACCGCTCCTCAAATGTACTCATACAAACGTCCTCCTACGCCCGCCGACGCTTCCCGCATACCCGCGCCAACAACATCTCCATCATAATCTCATGCGGCACCGAACCGCTAGAAATCATCTTCTCATGTGTCTCCAACGCCAACCGCCGACACGCATCCAACCGTTTCACCGAATGCGGCATCGCCTGCGATAAAAGCTTCGACGCACGGAACCAGTGCATCTTACGCGGATCCGTTCCCAGTCGCTCAAAAAACTGCTCCGCCTCCGGATCGTTCGCCCACTGAATCCGCCGCCCATCCATCCGTACCCAGCCCGCCTCCGCATACTCCCGAAAATGCAGCAAGTCTGAAAACAACCCCTCCAGCGCAATCACCAGCCGCACCGAACTCTCCTTCTGAAACAGCAGCCGACGAAACACACGCAACGCATCGCCCAGCCGACGCTCCGCCACCGCATCCGTAAAATCCCAAATCACCGCTTCCCCCGTCGCCGACACAATCGCATCCACATCCGTCGCCGAAACCGACCGCTCCGCCCCCTTATACAACATCAACTTATCCAGCTCATTAAACAGCTGCCGAGTCTCAAACCCCACCCGATCCACCAACCGGTCAACCGCACCCGGCTCCACCGAAAATCCCTCGTCACGCAGCCGCTTACTAGCCCGTTGCAGCGCAATCGGCCGTACCTCATAATCCCGCTCCGGCAGTTCATACTCCTGCCAATCCACACACTCCTTAATCGCCTTATAAAACGCCGACCGCCGATCCACCCCTGGCGCCGAAATCACCAAAAACTGCTCCGCCGAAAGTCCCGCCTGCAGATCCTCCGCCAACGAAGCCAGCATCCCCTTCACCTTCGCGTTCTTCATAATCACCCCATGCTTCAGGAACGTTGCATCCCGCAGCCACACCACCTTCTTACCCCCAAACAGACCCACCGTACGCAGCGCCGCCAACACCCCATCCAACGCCGCCACCGCCTCATCAATCGTCGCCGCCTTCCCCTCTACCACCTCCAGCGCCAACGCCTGCTCCTCCGCCGGACACACCTCCTCCAGCCAGCCACGCGCCCCACCCGACACCAAAAACTCATCATTCCCACAAAAAAATGCCGCCTGCATTGCCATCCCATTCATCCTTCTCTATGCAACCGACAATATGGTTTACTCCCCTCCGAATAAAGAAGTTATCGGAGCAGATCATGCATCAATCCATCTGGGCGCCTTGGCGCATCGACTACATTCAACAGCCCAAAACCGACGGCTGCTTCCTCTGCCGTATTCTTCAAGAGACGACCGACCGCGACAACCTCCTGCTCAAACGCAGCCGCACCGCCGCCGTCGTCATGAACCGCTACCCCTACAATGGCGGCCACCTCATGATCGTCCCCCATCGCCACATCGCCGACCTCGAACAGCTCACCCCCGAAGAACATACCGACATCACCCACCTCACCACCGCCGCCCTCCGCATCATGAAACAGACCATGCGCCCCGACGGCTTTAATATCGGCTAAAA
>CAXGYR010000074.1:0-6156 GCA_964014015.1 uncultured Kiritimatiellaceae bacterium | reverse complement strand
TATGAAAAATATCCTTAAAATTTGCATGTTTATGTTTGTTTTAACCACCATCGGCTGCCAGACCACGAATAGTGATTGCATCTACAGCGGTGAAAAAAATCAAAAACAATCATCAACCATGATGGAAGAACCCATGATGGAAGAGCCCATGATGGAAGAACCCATGATGGAAGAACCCATGATGATGGGTGACATGATGACCGGCATTCGATACTACCCCACCGGTAGTGCTGCCTCATCCGTTCTAAAGGTTGAAAAAATAACGCCTCGCGAGATCAGCCTTAGCCAACCCGCCAGCTATAAAATACGAGTGACCAATCTAACCAAAGATCCCGTCCTCGTAAAAATCAGCGAAAATCTTGATACCAATTTCAAGCTCGAGAGTTCTGAGCCCATGCACACACTCTCGGCCGATCAGAAAAAAGCCATGTGGGATCTCGGCAAACTCAAAGGACGTGAAGTTCGCGAGATAACCCTCACTGGAAAAGCAAACCAAGCAGGAGCCTTTACAAATTGTGCCATCCCAGACTATGAACGCTACCTCTGCCAAACCATTCAAGTGGTCAACCCAAGAATTGCCATCACCAAAGAGATGCCACCAGAAGCACGCGTCAATCAACAGATCCCTGTTAAACTCGTCGTCTCCAACACCGGTTCAGGCACAGCCCGTAACGTAGTGGTCACCGACCCTCTACCAGCACGGCTTAACGCCGTCGGTAGCGAAGGACGCGTCATGCGCTACGAAGTCGGCGACCTCGCAGAAGGACAATCCAAAGCCCTACAATTCATGGTCAGTTCTGCCCATACCGGAACCTACCAAAACACAGCCAAAGCCGTTGCAGACGGAAACTTGTCTGCGGAAGCGACCGACGAAACCGTCATCCGCCAATCACAACTGGCTCTCACCAAAGAAGCAACCGAGAAACAATATGCCGGACGAAATGTTGATTACGAAATCACCGTTAAAAACATCGGCGACGCCATGGCACAAAACGTCATGATCACCGACCCCGTCCCCGGCACCCTCAGCTTTCTCTCCGGTAGTGACGGTGCCCGCCTCGTCGGGAACACCATCACGTGGAATATCGGCGACCTTCGTCCCGGAGCCAGCCGGACTGTTAAGGCACGCCTGAAGAGTAGTGTTAGCGGAACCGTGCCCAACACCGCCTATGCAAAATCAGATCAGGCCCCGCAGGTCAGCGCCACCGACAGCACCTTGCTAATCGGCGTACCCGGCATCCTGCTTGAAGTAGTTGACTCTACCGACCCACTGGAAGTCGGCGATATGGGCACGTACACCATCACCGCCAGCAACCAGGGTAGCGCGCCAGGACATGAAGTCCGTATCGTCTGCGAAATCGAAGACAACATGGAAATTGTCAGCGCTTCCGGTAGCACCGCAGGAACCGTAGCCGGCAACACCGTTACCTTCAGTCCGGTTGCCTCTTTGCCTGCCAAACAGAAAGCGGAATGGAACGTACGCATCCGTGCGAAAACTCCAGGCGATGTTCGCTTCACCACCCGTATGACCAGCCGCGAACTACAACGGCCTGTCATGGAAACCGAATCCACCACCATCTATTAATCGGATCAGTTTTCCATCATCAAAACGCTCCTCACATGAGGAGCATTTTTTTATACCCACTCTTCCATGATACTCCCTCATCCGCTATACCCCAAATCATGAACCCAGAAGAGAACAGCCGCGGATGCCTCACCATCACCTGTAAACCGCAACAGAGCGAAGCGATCACCCAATGGATCGAACAAATCCTTCACAACACCCCCGTCGAAACCAAACGACCCAACAACCCGATCATCCAACTCGACACCTATTTTCAAACCCAGCTCCACGCCGAAATTGCCCTCCACGCCCTCCCCGACGATCTACCCCTGCTCCATGCCGAAGCCAATGAACTTCCCGCCGAAGCATGGACTACTTTCTGGCAACATCACTTCCAAATCGAAGAGATCGGCAACCAACTCCGTATCGTCCCCCACTGGGAAACCGCCCCCAACGATCAGCGCCACAACCTCCTCATCAACCCCGGCCTAAGCTTCGGTACCGGTGGTCACTTCACCACTCGCTTCTGCCTCGAACAACTCGAGAACGCCATCGACCAAAAACAACCCCGCTCCCTGATTGATGCCGGAACCGGAAGCGGCATTCTTGCTATCGCCGCCCAGAAGCTTGGCATTCAAACCATCCATGCCTTCGATAACGACCCCACCGCGACTCAGCAAGCCCACGCCAACGCCAAACTCAACAATGTCCCAATCACCTTCCACACTAACGACCTACTCGCCTCCGACCTCACCCTTCCCCCCGCCGATCTGCTCTGCGCCAACATTCTCACTGGCATCCTACTACAGGCTGCCCCCATTCTATACCGTGCCACACGCCAACGCCTCATTCTCTCCGGCATACGCGAGATCGAAGCCGACGCCGTTACCGACACCTTCATCCAGCTTGGAGCCCGCGAAATTATGCGCGATGGCAACGGTGAATGGTGCGGCATCACCCTCGATCGGGATCCCCCATGCACCTGATCACTCTGTTACTCCTGCTAATCACCAGCATCTCCTTCCTAGGATCTCACTTCTGGATCGCCGAACTACTCACCCATTTTAGAGTGCAGCTCATGCAGCTATCACTCCCCTTCATCCTCATCGCCCTCTGGAAAAGAAAAAATCGTACCGCTTCACTCCTACTCTTAATCGCGCTAGTTAACTACTACCCCGTTCTGAGCCTATACGTTAACGCCCCAACAACCACTTCAGCCCCAAGCCACCGCGCCCTTCTTATCAATCTCAACCATACCAACTCCGAAAAAGCAGCCGCTCTCGAAAAAATCCAAACCATTGAAGCAGATATAATCATCCTACTCGAAGTCACCTCCGCTTGGACCGACACGCTCCAATCCCTACTTCAGACGCATCCTCACACCCTACAGCATCCGCGGGAAGACCCCTTCGGCATCGCTGTCTACAGCCGTCTTCCCATCAGCCGATCGAACATACATAACCACGCCCCCCTCAACATACCCACCCTACAATTCGACCTACATCTTGATCAAAAAACCATCACCTGCTTTGCCACTCACCCGCCGCCGCCCATTTCATCCACGTTCGCCCACGCCCGAAACCAGCAACTCCAAACCCTCGCTAAACATATTCAGAATGCCCGTCACCCTACGCTGCTTTTCGGCGACCTAAACACCACCCCCTTCTCCCCTTACTTCCAACAACTGCTCCAAGATGCAGCCCTGAAAGACAGCACCCAGGGATTCGGATTTCAACCCACATGGAACGCTAGCAACCCCCTCTTCAGCCTGCCCATCGACCACGCCCTACATCATCCGAACATCCAAATCAATCAACGCCAAGTCGGCAACAACATCGGTTCCGACCACCGTCCCCTCATTATAGATTTTCATCTCAGAGAAGACTGACTAAAAGAACCCCTTCTCCTCCACAAGGAACGCATCGGGAATCTCTTCGATAAACCGTGAAGGATCCAAAAACTGGATGCCCCCATCCCGCTGACGCCGCACCATGGGTGCACAGAGATAGAGATAATCTTCCGCACGCGTAACCGCCACATAGAACAGCCGCCGCTCTTCGCTGTCACCCTGCTCCTCAACCGTCTTCTTACTGGGAAACATCTCCTCGTTCACAAACAGTACAAACACCGCCTTCCACTCTAAGCCCTTTGCCTGATGCACTGTGCTCAGCCGCAGAATATGTTCATCCGCTGTCTGCTCTGCCTGCGCCGCCGCATCGGTATCCAAGTTGGTCAGCAACGCCACCTCCGCTAGAAAATTCTCTACGCTCTCAAATTTCACCGTAAAATCGATCAGCCCATCGATATCCTCCGCCCGAAATTTGTGGTTATCAAATGTCTCCGACATGTAGGTTCCATAAAACGCTTTGTTAAAGCGGAAGATCACCTCGCCCGGATCCTCCTCCAGCTTCTCCTCCCGGTATGCCACAAAAATTGGTTTGATCGCCTGCCAAGACTCCTGCGCCGCCGCCGGCAGCATGGAACCCAACTGCTCCAGCGTCTCCGTATGCAGCACATTCACCCGCCCCCCAAGCTTGGCAAAAATCTTTTGCGCCGTCTTAGCACCGACTTTCGGAAACAGCTCTACCAACCGACTAAACGCCAGCCCATCCGCCGGATTGGCAATCAAGCGTAGTAGCGAACAACAATCCTTGATATGCGCCTGTTCAAAAAACCGCACGCCCGATGTCACCACATACGGAACCTGCTCACGCGCCAGCTCCATTTGCAACTCCATCGCATGAAAATGAGATCGATAAAGCACACAGCACTCCGAAGCGCTCACCCCATCTCGAGCTAATCGCCGCACCTCCTCAATGATATACCGCGCTTGCGAAGATCCATCGCGCATCCGCGCCAACCTCGGCTGTTGCCCCGCATCGCGAACCGCTCGCAACTCCTTCTGGAACTGCTCCGGATTTCCAGCTATCACCGCGTTCGCCGTCTCCAAAATCTCCGGCGTACTTCGGTAATTGGTTTGCAGCTTATAGGTAGCCGCTCCCTCATACGCCCCCGCAAAATCGAGGAAGTTACGAAAATCCGCCCCCCGCCAAGAGTAGATACTCTGAAAATCATCCCCCACCACCATCAAGTTGCCATGTCCACTAACCAACTGGCGCACCATCGCCGCCTGTAGCACATTCGTATCCTGATACTCATCCACCAGCACATGCCGAAACGCATCCTGATAAAACGCCCGCACATCCGCATGCTCACTCAGTAGTGAATGCGCATAAATCAGCAGATCATCAAAATCCATCGTGTTAGTCGACCGCTTCTTCTCCGTATAGAGCGCCTGCACCTTCAGAATATCAGCAACCTCAACCTCGGCATGTTCAAACCGCTCCTCCACCGCCGCACGCAAATCGCCCTGCCGGCCGCTCACCACCCCAAACAGACTCAGCAGCACATCCGGTTTAGGAAACATCTTCTTATCCATCCCCAATTCATCCGCGCAATTCCGCAGCAACTTCTTCGCATCATCCGCATCCAGAATTGAAAAATCTTTTCCAAAGCCCACCCGATCGGCATGCTGCCGCAACAGCCGATTTGCAAACGAATGGAACGTTCCACTAAACCCACTATTAAACCGCCGCTGAACCAGCTCTTCCGCCCGCGATAGCATCTCGCTGGCCGCCTTATTCGTGAACGTCAGTAGCAAGACCTCCCACGGCTCTACCCCCCGCTCCGTCACCAGCCACGCCAATCGATAAATCAAGGTTCGTGTCTTTCCGGTTCCCGCAGCCGCCACCACCAGCGCCGGTCCATCCGGTGCCGATACCGCCGCATACTGCTCCGCATTCAATGCCTCTTTAAAATTCATGCCCGACACAATAGACCAACCCCGACTCCAAAAAAAGTCTATTGCTCAACGACGACGAATCAACGCCGCAAACGCCCCATCCGTCTCTGCCTCCGGCGGAAACGCCTTCACCTCGCGGTCCAGCTGAAATTCCGGATGCCTCGCCACCCAACGACCTACAAGCTCCTCATTCTCCACCGGCTCCAACGAACACGTACTGTACACCAACCGTCCCCCCGACCGCACCCGCGCCGCACAAGCACTCAAAATCTCCTCCTGCAACGTAACCAGTCGTTCTATTCGCTCCTCCGTAATCCGCCAGCGCGCATCCGACCGCCGCCGCAACACCCCGCTGTTACTACACGGTACATCCAGCAATATTGCATCAAACAACTCATCTCCCACCGTCTCCGCAGGAGAGCGCGCGTCTCCCTGAATCACCGTCACCTCGGCAAAACCCATCCGCTCCATATTCGCACGTAACGTCGGCAACCGGTCCGCATGCAGCTCCATCGCCATCAACCCCGCTCCCCCCCGCATACGGCTCGCCATCAACAAACTCTTACCCCCCGGCGCCGCACATGCATCCAGCACACGCTCTCCCGCCCGCGGTGCCAACAAATCCACCGCCAGCACCGTCGCCGGATCCTGCACCACGAACCACCCCTCCGCATACCCCGGCAACGCTGCCACCGCCACGCCACGCGGTATCACCAAAAAAACGTCCCGATCCGATGCCGGATGCAACAACGGCTCCACCCCAGCTGCCCGCAATGCATCCACAAACGCA
>CAXGYR010000073.1:0-6388 GCA_964014015.1 uncultured Kiritimatiellaceae bacterium | reverse complement strand
TGCTAAGGCAACATCCTCCGGTCGAATCGCCTCCGTATCCACCGGTACAAAAGAGGCCGAAAAACCCAACGGTACCACCGCTGCTCCCAACGCGCTCAATAGATCTACCAACAAATCTCGAATCACCGCTGAATGCTGATAGACACCCACGCGTAAGCCCGCAAGACAATCCGCCGGAAACAACGCTGTATACCGCGCCACATACTGCTGGCCCAATGCCGGATTCTCCTCCGGCAACGCATCGACAGAAATCTCTTCGCGATACGTTACCTTCTGCGCCATCATGCCCGCCTCATCGCTCTTCAAAATCTCCCCGCTGCACTTATTAAACTTGATCCCGTTTCGATCCGCTGGAATATGACTCCCCGTCACCATAATCGCCGGAATCCCTTTCTCTAACCCCCACAGCGCTACCGCCGGAGACGGAATCCGCCCCCCGTTCACCGGCACATATCCCAAATCCCGTACCGCCTGTGCTACCGCCGCCATAATACGACCTGTGCTTGGGCGCAAATCACCCGCCAGCGCCACGGACTCACCCGCCTGCTTCAATTCACCAATCTCTTCCAAATACTGCAAAAAACCAGTTGTATAGGCATGACACACCCCATCCGTCATCGCCGCCGCCAATCCCCGCGCTCCACTCGTTCCAAACTTCACGCCGCTCTGCTGCATCAACTCTTTAATTGTCATCCGTAAATCCCACTCGAAACAACCCCAGCCAGCTACTGATCCAAATTCTCTAATTCCGTAGGCGTATCCAACTTAATCCGACGGTAATAGCAATTACGCGGTTCCCCCGCCTTATTCTTCGTATGGCAAATACCGCCTCGTTCCGGACGCACCAAAAAGAGCAGTGAATTCTGTTCGCAATTCACATACGCCTCCTCCAGCGAAAACGTCTCGCCCGATGTCGCCCCCTTCACCCATAACTCCTGCCGCGACGAGCTCCACAACACCAACATTCGCCGCTTCAATGACGCTTCAAATGCCTGCTGATTGATATACGCAACCAGGATTACCTCCTGCGTATCCACGTTCTGCACCGCCACCGGAATAATGCCCTTGGTTCCCGCCACCGCCTTCTCCAGCTTCTGCCAGTCCAACGCCAGTTCCAACCCCTCTTCCAACTCCTTACTCATTCTACCAATCTCCTTAAAGCCTAACTTCAATATCACGTTCACGCATAAACCGCTTTGTCTGCTCTACCGTAAACTCACCAAAATGAAAAATAGAAGCCGCCAGCACAGCATCCGCTTTGCCTTCGGTAACCGCCTCCGCCATATGCGCCAACGTTCCTGCACCCCCCGAAGCAATCACCGGAACCGGAACCGCCTCAGCAATCGTCCGCGTCAGTTCCAAATCAAACCCCGCCTTGGTTCCATCTGCATCCATACTCGTCAGTAAGATTTCACCCGCACCCCGCTCACAGCCCTCTATCGCCCACGCCACCGCATCTAGCTCGGTTGGATTTCGCCCCCCATGCGTAAACACCTGCCAGCCTCCCGTTTCCCGCCGACGTGCATCAATTGCCAACACCGTACACTGAGAGCCAAAACTCTCCGAACATCGATTCAAAATGTCCGGTTCCTTAATTGCCGCTGTATTAAACGAAACTTTATCCGCTCCCGCATTCAACATCCGCCGCACGTCCGCTTCCGAACGAATGCCCCCGCCAACCGTCAGCGGCATAAACACCTGCTCCGCGCACCGCTCCACAATGTCCACCATCGTATCCCTACCATCACTCGACGCCGTAATATCCAGAAATACCAACTCATCCGCCCCCTGCTGCTCGTACGCCTTCGCGCACTCAACCGGATCTCCCGCGTCGCGAAGGTCCACAAAATTGACCCCTTTCACCACTCGACCGTCAGTCACATCCAAACACGGAATAATTCGTTTCGCTAACATCCTATACCAGTCCCTTACCAATCATCCGTTCGAAACGGCGACGCCGGAAAGCCCTCTTTATTATACAAGTTGCAGCCCTCCGGATTATTCGCCCACGCATAGCGCACCGCTTTTGGCTCCTTAATATCTGGGTGACTCACCACTACCGTTTCTCCAACAATTTCCGCTTTCGCTTTCACAAATTGCTGATCCTCACCCGAAATAGCAAACCAGCGAAGCGATTCACCATCTTGAGCGATTAATCCCGAACCCGTATCCGAAAACCGAAGAACCACGCGCCCCTTCTTTATCTCCATCGATTCATAAATTGGCCCCCCAGCCACCCGATTAAATCCATAATCATTAACCAACGCCTGCTGTGCCAATCGATAGCCCACCGTCTGCTTATCTCTCGGATGAATATCATCCGCCTCGCCCACATCAATTCCCACCACAATAGCTGCTCCCTCAACTTCCTTATGAAAATCGAGAAAACTTTGGCGAATATGTGCCCATCCTGAATCCTGCACCGCCATCTCCACTGGTTTCATAAAATTGACCAGCTGCACCGCATAGAACGAGAACGAATCATCCCACGCGCTACGCCAGCTCTCCGTCATGTTTTCCAATAAGGCACGATAGAGTTGAGCCGATTCAATCGAATGTGTATTCGCCTCACCCTGATACCAGATCGCTCCACGCATTGAAAAAGGGACATGGGGATGAATCATCGCATTATACAAATTAGCCGGATAATGTTGGGAAAGAACCGGATGATGTTTCCAAAATGGCCGCCGTGGTGGCTTCTCTCCCTGCTTGTTTGCTTCAGCAGCCGCTTCCTTCCAAGCCGCCAAGTCAGCCTGGTTCTTTTGATTCACCGCTTCCGTGTCAAATGTTTCTGCCTGCAATTTACGACTAGTAATATTATCAACAACCGCAGGAAATTGCATCAACGACGCCATCGGACTCCACGCCTCAATCGGCGTTCCGCCCCAAGCCGAACGAATCAAGCCAACCGGAACATCCAACTCCTTATGTAGTTCACGACCAAAAAAGTAGCCTACCGCCGAAAACCCGGGAACCGTTTGCGGCGTCGTCACCGCCCATTTCCCTTTCACCTGCTCCTGCGGTTCCAAAGCAAAAGTAAAATCCGTCAAAAACATCCGTATTTCCGGATAGGTAGCCGCTGCCTGCTCTTCTTTGAAATTATTAGAAGTAGAGACAGGCCACTGCATATTCGACTGCCCTGAACAGAGCCACACCTCTCCCACCAACACATTCGAAATTACGCGCGACTCATCACCCGCTTCAACACGCAACACCCGCGGATCAGCCGATGCCTCCATCGCATGCAGTACTACCCGAAAACGCCCCTCTTTATCTGCCTTCGTCAGAGCATCCTGACCGCCGAAAGAGACCCGTACCTCTTCCGCAGGCTCCGAACTCCCCCAGATAACCACCGGCTTATTCCGCTGCAACACCATCCCATCTGAAAACAGAGACGGAAGACGTAACTCCGCAACGGCCCATAACTGGCAACCCACAACAATCAAACAACAACCAACTTGCTTCAACCTCATCTACTCTTCTCCTCCCAAGCAATCCACGCAGCTCGATACACTTTTTCAACGCTAACACCCGCCTTATTAGCCAATGCAACGCACTCATCCATCTCCGGCGCCATACTCACACACGCCCCATGACGATATCCCAATTTAATACTCACCTCTCCAAATGCCGTCGGCACCTTCTCAAACGAACGTTCCAGCACATCCCGCTCCACCGAATGATAGCGCACCCCAAACGTAGAAGACTCACGAAACAGCAAGTCTAACAATAAATCTCTCTGTTCCCGAACACACAAAAACTCTAGTTGAATACCCGGTCGCTGCTTCTTCATCATCACCGACTGGGTCGTCACATCCAAGGCTCCAGCCTTCAACAAACCCTGCGTCAACTCACCGATCAACTCCGGCGTCATATCATCCAAATTACACACCACCACTTCGCACTGCTTCGCCGTCTTATCTTCGCTCGCCTCCAATACCGTTGCCCGAAGAAGATTCGGACGCTTCGCTAACGACCGCTGCCCAAAACTATACGCCGACTTAACTGCCCGCAATCCCGCCATCGGAGCTGCTCCCGTCCGCCACTCCGCGATCAACGCCGCTCCCGTCGGTGTAACCAACTCAAACGGTTCATCAACCGCCTCCACCGGAAATCCCTCCAAAATACGTACCGTCGCCGGTGCCGGATTCGGATAGACCCCATGCGCACACGTCAACGTCCCATGCCCCGCCGGCAACGACCGAATCACCACCTCATCCACTTCCAGCAGATGTTTCGCCAAGCAGCAGCCCACAATATCCACAATCGAATCCATCGCCCCCACTTCATGAAAATGAATCTTCTCAATATCGATACCATGAATCGCCGCCTCAGCCTCGCCAATCCGATGAAAAACCGCCGCCGCCTCCGTTTTAACAGCTGCCGGCAGATCACTCGCATCAATCAGCTTCAAAATCGTACTCAAATGCCGCCCATGATCATGTTCATGGTCATGATGATGATCGTGGTCGTGCGTATGATCGTGATGATCATCATGGTCGTGATGATGATGATCGTGGTGATGATCCTCCGCACGATGATGATGCTCATGTGCCTCCTCCAGCACGACCCGTGCTCGAACGCCACTCATACCCTGAACCACCACCTCATCCACCACAATCTCAAACGGATCCACCTGCAGGCTTTTCAACGTTTCATTCAACACCTCAACCGGAACACCCAAATCCGTCAGAGCGCCAAGTAGCATATCACCACTCGCCCCACCAATACTCTCCAACTGCAACACCCTAGCCATATCAACTAAACTCCACTAAACCCGCTTCACGTAAACTTATATAATCCGATAGCCGATCCTCTCGAAGCCGGCCTATCACCACATGATCTAAAAGCTGAATATCCATAATTCGACCCGCCTCAATCAACTGTTTCGTGACACTAATATCCTGCCGCGAAGGTGTTGGGTCTCCCGACGGATGATTATGCACCAAAATAACACCATGTGCCGCCCGCGCCAACGCCTCCTTAAAAATTACCTTTGGATCAACCAAACTACTACTAAACGTACCCTCACTAAGTTGCTGCGGTTCACATAACAGCTCGTTCTTACGGTTTAAAAACAAACCCCACAGCACCTCTCGGTCCAGCAGTCGCGCCCGCTCCCGCAAAACCGCCGCCGCCTGCTCTGGCCCCGAAACCACCGGATGTTTTCCCATGCTCTCCCGCCCCAGCCGCTGCGCCAACTCCAAGGCTGCTTGAATCATCTGCGCCTTCACGGGTCCAATCCCATCCAACGCCTGCAACGCTTGTATCGGTGCCTTCGCGAGCTCCGTCAACGAACCGAAATGAACCAATAACTGCTGTGCCACCTCCACCACATTACGCTCCGCCGTTCCCGTCCGCAGAATCAACGCTAGTAACACCGTATCCGAAACGCCCTGCGCGCCCAACCGCTCAAACTCCTCTCGCGGACGCAACGCCTCCGGCAACTCCCGAATACGCCACCGCTGCGGCCGAACCTCATACTCTTCACCACCTCGCTCGTTCAAACAACCTCACTTTCCAGTACTACCAAATCCACCGCTGCCCCGCGTTGTCTCCTCCAGTTCCTCCACCAGCTCATACGTGATCGGCGAACAATCACAAGCCACCAGCTGAAACAACCGCTGCCCCCGCTCCGCCGTATACGCCACATCTTTAATATTATCACACATCGCCATCAACTCCCCCCGATACCCCCCATCAATCAAACCCACCGAGTTTGCCAACCGAAGCGGCGTCTTGGAAATACTCGAACGCGGCAACAGAAAATACGCCCTGCCATCCGCCGGCTCACACGCCACGCCCAGCTTAATCGGCACCGTATCTCCAGGCTCGATACAAACATCCTCCAGCACATACAGATCCAACCCCGCATCACCCGCATGGAAATGCCCATGCTCCGCATACATCTTCGCCGCCACCTCACGTAACGCCTTCATTTTTAAATGCATCTCATATTCTCCATTGTCTAAAGTAAAAGCCCATCCTATGATATAGAGCATCATTTCACAAGGAGTTCACATGCCCACCATCTCCATATTAGGCTCAGGAAACGGTACCAATGCCCAAGCCCTGATCGATGCCATAGAAAACGGCACCCTATCCGCCACCATCGGCTGCATCATATCCGACGTCCAAGACGCTCCTATTCTCCAACGCGCCCAACGCCACAATCTTCCCGCCTATCATATCGACTGCGCCCCCTCCCCCCACGCCCTGCGCGACACCGCTGAAACAACTGTGCTTGAAAGGCTAGCTCACCACAACACCGACTACGTCATCCTTGCCGGTTTCATGCGCATCATCAAAAGCCATCTTCTTGATGCCTATCCCCAGCGTATCATCAACATTCACCCCTCCCTGCTGCCCGCCTTTCCCGGGCTCGACG
>CAXGYR010000072.1:0-6498 GCA_964014015.1 uncultured Kiritimatiellaceae bacterium | reverse complement strand
CTCTTTTGTACCGGTGGATACGGAGGCGATTCGACCGGAGGATGTTGCCTTAGCAAAAACTTGGGCGCAGGAACATGTGTTGGATTGCATTGTGTCGACAGATGGGGATAGTGATCGGCCCTTAATTAGTGATGAAAACGGCACGTGGCTTCGTGGAGATGTGGTGGGTATTCTGGTGGCGCGTTATTTAAAAGCGTCATCGGTGCATACCCCGGTAAGTTGTAATACAGCAGTGGAGACTTGTGGCTGGTTTGAGAAGGTGCATCGCACGCGAATTGGATCGCCGTATGTGGTGGCTTCGATGCAGACAGCGGAGGCGGCGGGTGAATCGGGTGTTGTAGGGTATGAGGCAAATGGTGGATTTTTGATGCAGAGTACATTTTCGTTATTTGGTTCTGAGTTGCAGGCTCTGCCAACGCGGGATGCGGTATTGCCAATGTTGTCGGTGATGCTGTTAGCTAAAGAGCGGGGAGAGACAATTTCAGCATGTGTGCGGGCGTTACCCCAACGCTATACGGCGAGTGATCGTATTCAGGATTTTCCCACGGACGAGAGTGGAAAAATTTTGGAGCAACTGGCGGATGAAGCGGCGATTGAAGCGGTGTTTGGTTCGTTATTTGGTTCCGTAAGCACGATCGATCGGACGGATGGATTGCGAGTCACGTTTGAGTCAAATGAGGTGCTGCATTTGCGACCCAGTGGGAATGCGCCGGAGTTCCGTTGCTATAACGAGGCAGCTTCACTTGAGCGGGTAGAAGAGATGCAGCGGTTGTCGATGGATAAGTTGGTAGCGATGAAAGGCTAGGCTTTGGGGTTGCGTCGACTGAACGCGTAGGCTTTTATGAGGTTTTGGAGTTGGAAGCATGACGGTGTATCCGGATAGAGAAACATTTTTAGCGAAGGCGACTGAGGGAAACTTGGTGCCGGTTTGGCGGGAAGTGATTGCCGATCATGAGACGGCGGTCTCGGCGTATGAACGGGTACGTTCCTATCTGAGGCGACAGGATCAGGTTTCGCATAGTTATCTGTTGGAGAGTGTTGAGGGGGGCGAGAAGATTGGGCGCTACTCTTTTATTGGAGGGCGTCCACGGGCGATTTTACGGGCGTATGGTCGGCAGGTGGAAGTGGAGTGCGGTAGCGAGGTGGAGACCGTCGAAAATGTTGATCCGCTGGAGGTGCTGAAGAAGCATATGGCGCAGTATAAACCGGTGAAAGATGATCGGTTAACTTCGCCGTTTACAGGGGGCGCGGTTGGATTTCTGGGCTACGATATGGTGACGGAGTTTGAGCCTCGGGTTCCGCGAATTGGGCAGGACGATCTGGGCGCACCGGATATGGTCTTTATGGTGACGGACGGACTAATTATTTTTGATCGCGTTAAGCACCGTTTGATTACGCTAGTTCATGCACATGTGGAAGAGGATGCGGCGGTGGCGTATGAGCGGGCTGTGGCGGAGCTTGATTCGTTGCAGGAGGCGCTGGCGACTCCGGTGCAGTCGGTGTCGGTGTCGGTGCCAGCAGCGTTGGAGCCGTTGGAGCCGCGGTCGAATACGACGCGGGAGGCATTTTTTGAGAAAGTGGAACGGGCAAAAGAGTATATCCGTTCTGGGGACGTGATTCAGACGGTGCTTTCACAGCGGTTTGAGGTGGATAACGAGGCAGATTCGTTGGATGTCTACCGTGCGTTGCGGGCGGTGAACCCGTCGCCCTATATGTTCTGTCTGGATATGGGGGAGAGTGCAATTGTGGGAACGTCGCCGGAGATTCATGTTCGGTGTCAGGACCGGCGGGTAGAGGTGCGTCCGATTGCAGGAACACGCCCACGAGGTGTTGATGCAGCGGAGGATGAGCGACTCAAAAAGGAGTTATTGGCTGATCCGAAAGAGCGGGCGGAGCATATCATGCTGGTTGATTTAGGGCGAAATGATATAGGCCGAGTGTGTGATTATCATTCGGTGGCGGTAGAAGATTTAATGGTGATTGAGCGCTACAGTCATGTGATGCACATTGTGTCGAATGTTGTGGGAACGCTGGGCGAGGAGCATGATATCTACGATGTGATGCGGGCAAGTTTTCCAGCGGGAACGGTGAGCGGTGCGCCGAAAGTGCGGGCGATGGAAATTATTGCGGAGCTGGAGGAGAGCAAGCGGGGACCGTATGCGGGCGCGGTGGGGTATTTTGGATTTGATGGTAATTTTGATTCGGCGATCACGATTCGGACAGTGATTTTGGATAAACAGAAAGCGTATGTGCAGGCGGGTGCGGGGGTTGTGGCGGATTCGGTGCCGGAACGTGAGTATGAGGAGACGCAGAACAAGGCGCGGGGTATGATGAAGGCTCTGGCTTTGGCGGCGCATTTTCATGCGGCAAGAGGGAGCAAGTAGCATGATTCTGGTACTCGATAATTATGATTCGTTTACCTTCAACCTGGTTCAGTATCTGGGTGAGCTCGGCGCGGAATTGAAGGTAGTGCGCAATGACAAGATTACGGTTGAAGCGGCGCTGGCTTTGAAACCGGAGAAGGTATTGATCAGTCCGGGACCGTGTTCGCCGAAGGAGGCGGGAATTTCGTGTGATTTAATTCGTGCTTGTGCGCCGTTGATGCCGGTATTTGGGGTTTGCTTGGGACACCAATCGATTGGTGATGTTTTCGGCGGCAAGGTGGTACGGGCCGAGCGGCTGATGCATGGAAAGACATCACCGATTCATCACGATGGTACGAGTGTTTTCAAGGGCTTGTCCGATCCGTTCGATGCTACGCGGTATCATTCGTTGATTGTGGAGCGAGCATCTCTACCCGATGAGTTACGCATTACGGCGTGGACGGAAGAGGGGGAGATCATGGGTGTGCAGCATAGAGAGCTGCCGGTGCATGGTGTGCAGTTCCATCCTGAATCAATCCTAACGCTTGAAGGCAAACAGCTGCTCCAGAACTTTTTAGATATTTAGTTGCGGTAGCGGTTGACGATGGGCATGCGGCGGTCGCGGTCGAAGGAGCGGGGGGTTATTTTGACGCCGGGAGGGGTCTGTCGGCGTTTATATTCACTTAGTTCAACGGTGTGGACGACACGGTTGACGAGTTCGGGATCAAATCCTTCAGCAATTAAACCATCAATGCCGAGATCACGTTCGACGTAGGCTTCGAGAATGGGGTCGAGTATTTCGTAAGGGGGGAGTGAGTCGGTGTCTTTTTGGTCGGCACGCAGTTCGGCGGAGGGGGGGCGGTTGATGATGGAGGGGGGGATGATTTCGGATTGCTGGTTGCGCCAGCGGCAGAGCTCGAAGACAGTGGTTTTGGGTACGTCTTTGATGAGGGCGAAGCCGCCGCACATGTCGCCGTAGAGGGTGCAATAGCCCATGGCGATTTCGCTTTTGTTGCCGGTGGTCAGGACGAGCCATCCGAATTCGTTGGAGATGGCCATGATGAGGTTTCCGCGAATACGAGCTTGTAGGTTTTCGTCGGTCAGTCCGGCACAGCTATCGGATTCCCAGACGGGTTTTAGGCTATTATGAAACTGGTTGTGAAGGGGTTCAATGGGAAGCTGGTGGAGGGGAGTATTGAGGCGTTGTGCCATATCGATGGCGTCTTGCAGGGTTTCGTTGGTGGAGTGGCGGGAGGGCATGGTGACCGTGACGATGCGCTCGGAGCCGAGCGCGTCGGAAGCGATGGCGAGGACGAGGGCAGAGTCGATGCCGCCGCTTAGCGCGACAATAACTTTTTTGAAGCCGGTTTTATCAACATAGTCGTGGAGACCGAGTTTGAGGGCTTGATAGATCTCAGGTAGTTCGTCGAGTGGTTCTGCGATAGGTTCGTTGGTGGGATGGCAGAGGGTGTGGGGTTGGAAGGCAGGGGCACGGGCTTGGAGCGTGCCTTGTGAGTCGAGGATGAGGCTGGCGCCGTCGAAAACGAGTTCGTCTTGTCCGCCGACGAGGTTGCAGTAGAGTAGGGAAGCGTTGAGCTGGCGGGCGGTTTGTTGGAGAATCTGTAGGCGGTGCTGTTGTTTCTCGCGGTGATAGGGCGAGGCAGAGAGATTGACGAGGAGGTCTATAGGTTGATTGATGCATTGAACGGCGGGACCGTTGGGTTCCCATGAGTCTTCGCAGATGTGGATGGCGATGGTTTTATCTGCGTGGTTAAAAAGGAGGGGCTTGTGTCCGGCGGTGAAGAGACGTTTTTCGTCGAATACACCGTAGTTGGGGAGCAGTTGTTTGTGGTATTCGCCGATGATCTTGTGTTGGTGGAAGACGATAGCTGCATTGTATTTTTTTCCGGCGCGTAGGATGGGTGCGCCGACGATGATGAGAGGCTCGGGTGGAAGTTCTTGTTGGAGACGGTCGAGCTGGTCTTGGCAGTCGTTGCAGAAGTGGTCTTTGAGAATAAGGTCTTCGGGTGGATAGCCTGAAAGTGCGAGTTCGGGGGTAACGATTAGTTGGGCGCCACGGTTGGCGGCTTCTCGAGCTTGGCCTAGAATGATATCGGTATTGTGTTCAAGCGCGCCGAGGGTGGGGTTGATTTGAAGTAGGGCACTCTGCATGGTGAGGATTATCGGCGGTAGTTGGGTGCTTCTTTAGTGATCTTGATATCGTGTGCGTGGGCTTCGACGGCACCTGCGCTGGAGACGCGGATAAATTTGCCTTTTTGTTTGAGGGATGAAATGTCTTTGGCGCCGCAGTAGCCGAGGCTGGCTTGCAGTCCGCCGCAGTACTGTTTCATTACTTTGCTGACGGTTCCTGAGAAGGGCACCATGCCTTCGATGCCTTGCGGTACAAGGTCGTCTTCGTCGTTGAGACCGTAGCGTTGGCGGCTGCCAGCACGAGATTTCATGGCGTCGAGGCTGCCCATGCCGCGGTAGATTACAAATTGACGACCTTCGTAGAGAATTTTTTCGCCGGGGCTCTCTTCGGTGCCGGCGAGGGCGGAGCCCATCATGACGCTGTCGGCACCGGCAACGAGGGCTTTTGCGATGTCGCCGGAGTGGCGAATACCGCCGTCGGCGATGACGGGAATGTCGCCGCGGAGGGCGCTAGCGGCTGCATAAATGGCGGAAATTTGGGGAATGCCGACACCGGCGACGATGCGGGTGGTGCAGATAGAGCCGGGACCAATACCGATTTTGACGGCATCGGCGCCTGCGTCGCGCAGGGCAATGGCGGCTTCACCGGTGGCGATGTTGCCTCCGATAACGTCAATTTCTGGAAATTTACCTTTGACCCAGCGAACCATTTCGATGACGCCTTGGCTGTGACCGTGGGCGGTGTCGACGACGAGGACATCGACTTCTTCTTCGGCCAGAATTTCGGCGCGTTCGTAGTCGCCGGGTCCAACGCCAGCGGCAACGCGGAGACGGTAGTTGGCGTCGCGGTTGAAGAGGGGTTCTTCGTTTTCAATGAGGCTGCGGACGTCGGCGAAGGAGTAGAGACCAATGAGTTTGCCGTCTTTTACGAGGGGTAGCTTGCCTATTTTACGTTTGATCATGACGTCGTATGCCTGACGTAGGTCGGTGTCGGGGGCGGCGGTGATGAGGTCGGTGGTCATGACGTCGGTTACGGCGGCGGTTTTGGAGGCGGCGAAGCGGACGTCTTTGGAGGTGAGGATGCCGGCGAGGTTTTGCTGGTGGTCGAGAATAGGGAAGCCGTTGAAGGTGAGACCGTGTTTGGCTTTGTAGTTGGAGATGGTTTCGAGGGTGTCGTCAATCGTGAATGTGATGGGGTCGTTGATGAGGCCGTTGAGGTGGTGTTTGACGCGGCTGACATGGGTGGCTTGTTCTTCGGGGTCAAGGTTTTTATGTATGACACCGATGCCGCCCATCATGGCCATGCCGATGGCCATACGGGCTTCGGTGACGGTGTCCATGGCAGCGCTAAGGAAGGGGATTTTTTGTTGGATGTTGCGGGTGAGTCGGGAAGAGATGTCGGTATCACTGGGAAGGAAGTCAGCGTATTGGGTGATGAGAGAGACATCGTCGAAGGTGAGACCCTCATGAGGAAAGGTTTCCATAAAGTTGATTAAATGGTCGTTTTGGCTCATCGCAGTTTGTCCTTTTGCCGAGGCATTGTGTTGAGTTGTGCGGGCTGAGTCAAGTCATGCTTTTGGGTTTGCGTTTGTTGAGATTGGGATTGCTTTACCGTGGGGTTTTGCACAGGTTGAAGGGAATAGTTGAGGAGTTTGGATGCAGTGGGTGACGACAGATGGGAATGGAGCGGCAGCGCGGGTGGCATATGCGTTTTCGGAGGTGGCGGCGGTTTATCCGATCACACCGTCGTCGACGATGGCAGAGGGGGTTGAGGAGCTGGCGGAAGCGGGGGTGGAGAATCTGTTTGGCGGGCGGGTAGAGGTGGTGCAGATGCAGTCGGAGGCGGGGGCGGCCGGGGCGGTGCATGGTGCGTTGGTGGGGGGTTCGTTGGGGACGACGTTTACTTCTTCGCAGGGACTGCTGTTGATGATTCCGACGTTGTATAAGTTGGCGGGTGAGATGTTGCCGGGGGTGTTTCATGTGG
>CAXGYR010000071.1:0-6786 GCA_964014015.1 uncultured Kiritimatiellaceae bacterium | reverse complement strand
CGCGGATGGAGGGGTTTCTGGGGGGTAGCTTTGGGGTGATGCTGGGGTTTGCGGTTTTCCTTTCGGGCGATATTGTTTTGGTGAAGCGGTTGTTTCCGGAGGAGGCGGCGACGTTTAGTTATGCGGCGACTCTGGGACATTTGGTGATGGTGTTGCCGTCGGCGTTTGTGGGGGCGATGTTCCCGAAGGTGGTGGGCGAGGGTGTGGGGTCAGCGGTAGAGCGGAGAATGTTATGGCGGGTGCTGGGTGCCTGTTTGCTTACGGCAGGTGCTGGGGCGCTGTTTCTACATCTTACCGCTGGGGTATTGCCGCGTTGGATATTCGGTTTGCAGGAGGTGAGTGAGTCGTTGGTTGATTGGTTGCAGGGAGTGGCTTGGGCGATGGTTCCGGTGGCGTTGTTGAGTGCGTTGATGCGATTTGGTTTGGCGCGGAATCGGTTGGGGTTGACGTTGGTGATTCCGTTGATGTCGGTTGTGTTTATTGGTTTTGCAGGCTGGGTTGCGGAGGAGCCGGGTGTTTTGATTCTGGCATTGGCAGTTAGTTCTTTGGTGGCGGTTGGGGTATTGGGTGTTGTGTTGTTGCGGGGTGAGCGGTTGTGAAGCGGGTGGTTGTCTTTTTTCCGTCGTGGCGTTATTTCGGGCATTTTGCTTTGCCGTTGTTTGCTCCGCTTGCGGGTCGTTTTGAGATCGTGTTTCTGCATACGGAGCGGGCGGTATATGGCTGGGATGACTGTCCGGATTTGAGCGATCAGGGGATTCAGACAGTGGATTTGGCGGGGCTGAAAACAGCTTCGTTTGTGGAGGCGTTGCGTAGCTTGAATCCGGATGAGGTGGTGGTGTTTGATAAGGGCTGGATGCAGGATCGGGCTTTGCTGCATGCGGCACGTTTTTTGGGCATTCGTTCGTTTCATATTCAGCACGGAATCATTGCACCGCTGTCGAAGGTGAAGACGCAGAACAGTTTTCGGCGGGGGGTGTTGGAGTTTGTGAAGGTGGTGAGGACATTCTGGTTGTATAATCGAACGTTGCTGGAGGTGGGCGGGGCCGCATGGTGGAAATCGTTGCGGTATCAGGGGGCGCTGTTACGTAATCCGAATGATTATTATTACAATTATCGAGCGGAAGTTCAGGCGGACCGAGCGGGCATTATCGGGGAGCGAGATCGGGCTTTTTTTGTGGAGCAGGAGGGGTATGCGGCGGAGCAGTTGGTTCCTTTTGGGGCGTTGCAGTTTGAGGCGGCGTATCGGCTGAACCCACGTGAGCCGCAAAATCAGTTGCTGTTGATTACGCAGCCGCTGTTTGAGGATCATGTGTTAACGGGCGGGCTGGTGGCGAAGGAGCAGCATCTGCGGGAGATAATCGAGGCATCGCCGTTGCCGGTGGCGATTAAGCCGCATCCGCGCGAGGATCGGAGGTGGTATGAGGAGCGTTTTTCGGCGGATGAGTTGCGGCTCTACCCGGTGGCGCAGGATATCAATGAGGCGATTTTGGATTCGAGTCATGTGGTGGGCTATTTTTCAACGGCGCTGATTAATGCACTGATATTAAAGCGGCCCGTTGGCATTATTCGCTGGGTGGATGATGGGGCATATGTGCTTAACTTGGATGGGGCGGGAGATGCGGTGCCGTTACATTCTGTTGTTGAGATAACAGAGTTTGTTCCGAAAGATTGGACGTATAACGTCGATGTTGAGCCGTATTGTTATGATGTGAATCCGATTGATACGATTGCGAAAATACTAGAGCACGTTTAAAAAATCGCGGGCATTGGTCTGTGTGGTTTTGCTGAGCGCATCCTGAAGACTGCGAATATCTTGTTGAATAGCGGAGTGGTTGTTGAGCAGAGAAGTGGCGTTGGCAACAAGGTTTTCGGTGAGATCAGGTTGCTTCATTTCGATGCCCCATTGGGGACGGTCAATATCTTGGAGAAACCAGCGCATTTTATCGTGTGATATGAGCGATAGAATGGGGGTTGTACAGCCAAATGGAATCATTTGGGCATGACCGCGCATGCCGATGACAAGGCTTGGTTTTTGGTAGGCTTCGATGATGGTCTGAGCGGGTACATGAAATAGATCTACTATGCTATGAGGTACGTGAGCTCGTTCGAGATATGGAATCATTTGGTAGTCGCTCTTTGCATGGGCGTAGTAAACGATTTTGTAGTCTTGAGAGATTTGTTTGCAGGCGAGTGCTATTTGCTCAAGAATAGATGCATATTGATCGCCAAGTCGAAGCTGCAGGCGATCGAAGGCAGCGTTGATGGCGATGGTGGGTTGAGTTGATTCGAGTTGCGGGGGGGGTGAATAGAAGGTGTGTAAGAGAGTGGTGGGGCATGGCTGATAACGGACTTTGGCATGAAGCTGCGCTGGTAGATAGCTTTTGATGGCTTGAATACTGCCGGAGTTACGTAGTCCGATAAAAACGGATTTTTCTGCGAGTAGCTGAAGATGGTCACGAAAGATAGGCTTAAAATCTTTCTGACCACGAAACCGATTATAACCCACTGCAAATACGGCAAGCGGCCGATTAATTTGTTCGAGTTTTTTTAGCGAGCAACTCCATTGCCAACCGCTTAGGTTGTTCGGATTGGTGTCGTTTAGAAAGAGTCCGCCGCCGCCGATGAGCAGACCGTCCTGTTCTTGAAGGGTTTTTAAAACACGCTGGTTAACAACACGGTGCGCGTGAATGCCTTTCCAATTGATGGGGTTTTCGCGGGTAAATGCGTCTCGTACGGTTAGCGGAAGCAGGGTGTCGCCGGCATTTCCTGTGGTATACATGGCGATATGTCCGATGTGCGGTGCTTCAGGAGGGATGGGTGTCTCTTTAAGCGGATCTATCTCTTCGAGAATACGATTTGGAAAAAGTGAGTAAGAGGCTCGTTGTTTGATCCAGTAGAGTTGATTAAGTATGGTTTGGAGAGTGGGCATTTGGCTTATCTGATTAGTTTGTTTTTTACATTGTAGGCGATCGAAAGGACGTTGCGTAAGAGGTGTTGATTTTCTTTCTTTTTGAGAAATCGTATGGTTTGAGTGTAGTGGTTTGTGATGGCGGGAGCAGCTTGAGAATGGGGTTTCCATAAACTCATAATCTGTTCGTTGCAATGCAGTGGAGAAAATTGATTTTGAGATAGTAGGTTGGTGAGTGTATCCGCTGAGAAATAGGTAATGTGAGCGTTTTGAAGCATACGAAGAAAATCATTCAAATAGGGCCGCAGGATATTTTTGACACCAGGAACTTTGATAAACAAGGTTCCGTTTTTGGCAAGTAGTTTTTTGCATTGTTGTAGATGTGCGGCAGGGTCAAGGAGATGTTCAAATACATCTGAGTAGATAATTAGATCATAGGGTTTAGAGGGGGTTAGCTGGAATAGATCTGTAGTGTGAAGATTCAGGTTAAAGTGATTTTTTCCAGCTTCTAGGTACGTTTCACTAAGATCAATACCCTCCACCAGTGCTCCCTTTTTTTGAAGGGTGTAGAGAAGTGCGCCGATGCCGCAACCAATTTCTAATATGCGAATGCCTGAGAGGGAAAGATGCTCTGCGAGGTAAGTAGTCGTTTTTTCAGCGGCTTTAATTCGACTGTTTATATACGTTAAATCAGGAGATTGAGCTCCGACATATAGATTGCGATGACCGTCATTATAAAAATGATTGTAGGAGGATTGATTCATGCGAGGAGTCGTTTGGATCAGTCCGCATGATTGGCAAATTGCGGTGGAGCAGGGAAGACCGTAGCGGTCTTTTTCGGCAAGGGTTTCAACGTTAGGATTGTTGCAAATTAGACATGGTGGCTCTTCAAACGTGTAGAATTTCTCATCAATGTGTTGCTGGATACGCTCTTTTTGGAGTTGTTGCTGTTTTGTGAGCGTTAAAAAAGGCTTTTGGTCGTTTTTATAGCGATCACTGAGCATGTTAGCGTTTCTTAAATTTGAGTTTGTCGCGTTGGATTTGTTCAACGGGTAGCAGGTCGGTGGCTTTGTGGTTGAGGGCGCGGTGGACGTGGCGTAGGTCGCGGGCGAGTTTGCGCATTCCGTCGGGTTCGAGGGAGGCGGAGTGGTCGGTTCCTTTCCAGGTGCGGTCGAGGGTGAAGTGGCGCTCAACCCATTCGGCGCCGAGCGTCATGGCGGCGGTGTCGGCGGCGATGCCGAGGTGGTGACCGGAGAAGCCGATGGCTTTGACTTGTTCGGAAAATTGTTCGCGTAGGCGGGTGATTTCAAAGAGGCAGATGTCTTCGAAGGCGACGGGGTAGCCGGAGGTGCAGCTGTAGATGACGAGATCTTGGTTGCGTTGGCGTTGGGTAAAGAATTCGATGACTTGTTTCTCCTCTTCTTGTGTGGTCATGCCGAAGGAGAGGTGGATTTCGCCGCTGTAGTTTTCGCAGAGGTAGTTGAGCATGTCCCAGTGGAGGTTGCAGGCGGAGGGAATTTTAATGAGCGATGGATTGATCTGGGTGATCTCTTTGGCGGAGGTGGTGTCCCATACAGAGGTGCTGTAGATGATGCCGTACTCTTCGCACCACCTTTTGAGCTGTCGGTGTTGATCAAGGTCGAGTTCAAGAAATTCGCGGTGGGCACCGTAGGTTTCGCCATAAGCGTGCATGGGGTTGGGGTGGGGGGCTACATATTGTTCGGGTGTGAGTAGTTCTTTGTTGCAGCGTTTTTGAAATTTGACGACATCGGTTTTGCAGAAGATGGCGGCGGTGAGGATGAGTTCGTGGGCGATTTCCATATCACCTTTGTGGTTGCAGCCGACTTCGGCGATTACTTTTGGGGGCTGATTATGCATGATGTATTTTCTCCAGAATGAGGTCGCAGAGTTCGCGGACGGCGCCGTGGCCGCCGTTACGAGTGAGGATGAGATTGGCGTGGGGGAGGGTTGAGGCGTGGGTATCGGCGGGAACAACGCCGCAGCCGGCTGCTTGAAGGCAGCCGATGTCGTTTTCGTCGTTGCCGATGAAGATGACGTTTTGGGGATTAATTTGGTGTTGCTGACACCAGTTTTGGAAACATTCGTATTTACTGCTTTCGAGCTTATGAAAGCATTCGAGTTTTAGTTTTTCGCAGCGTTTGGCGACAACGGGGTTGATTTCGGAGGACATGACGGCCATGCGGATGCCAGCTTTGTGGAGGTTGCCGATGCCCCAGCCGTCGCCGCGATCGCAGCGGACGGTTTCGAGACCTTCTTGTGAGAGGTAGACGCCGTTGTCGGTGAATACGCCGTCGAAGTCGAAGACGACGGCTTCAATGGATGCGGGAAGGTTGTTGAGGTGATGGGTGTCGGATTGGGATTGGATGGAGAGGATAGCTTCGATGATGGTGATGTCTTCGGGGGTGTCGATTTCCCAGGAGCGGGTGGCGGGCATCTGGGAGAGTACGGTGGTGCCGAAGAAGCGGTGTTGGTGTTGTTTGAACCCTTCGGTGCGCATGACGTAGATGGCGCCGTTTTCGGCATATTCGGGTTCAATATCTTGTCGGCGTTGGCGGTGGGTGGGATCGTGGTTTATGCCGGTTGCTTGTTGGGGGTTTTTCCATAGGAAGCGGTGGGAGGGGGTGGCGGAGAAGGCGGAGTCGGCGTTGTTTTCGAGGAGGGTAGTAATACAGGCGTCGATGTCTTCGGGGGTGGTGAGGGGGGAGGTGCATTGCAGGAAGACAATGAGATCGGGTTGTTCGCTGAGCTGTTCGAGGGCGTGGAGTAGGGCGGATTCGGAGGAGGCGGTATCGGAGCTGAGTTCGGTGGGGCGTTGGATGATGGTGGCTCCGGCCGTTTGAGCGGTTTGGGCGATGACGGGATCGTCGGTGGTGACGATGATTTGATTGATGTGTTTGGAGGCGGTGGCACTTTGAATGGTGCGTACGATTAGAGGTGTGCCGGCTAGGGGTAGGAGGTTTTTATGGGGAATGCCTTTGGAACCTCCGCGGGCGGGTATGATGGCGGTGATGTTCATGGTTGTTCCTTGAGGTTGGTTTCTTGGATGAGGTAGAGGGGGCGGTCTTTGATTTCGTCGAAGACGCGGCGGAGGTATTGGGAGAGGATGCCCATGCAGAGCATTTGGAGGCCGGAGACGAAGAAGATGGCGAGGGTGAGGTAGGTGGTGCCGGCGTGAGGGGGTGGGTTGTGTTGGATGAGCGTCCAGACGATGAAGAGGTAGATGGCAAGGCCGAGGGAGAGGAGGCAGAGGAGGTTGCCGAGGTAGAAAATGAGGCGAAGGGGGGTGCCGCTGAAGGAGGTGATGGCGTTGAGGGCGAGGGCAATGGATTTGACGAGGGGGTATTTGGTGATGCCGGCGTGGCGGGCTTCACGGACGTATTCGACGGTGGTTTGGCGAAAGCCGATCCAGGCGGCGAGGCCGCGCATGTAGCGGTGCTGTTCGGGGAGACTGTTGAGGGCGTTGAGTGCTTTGCGGTCGATGAGGCGGAAGTCGCCAGCATCGACGGTCATTTCAATTTCGGTGATCTGGCTCATGAGGCGGTAGAAGATATGGGCGAGGGCTTTTTTGAGGGGCGTCTCGCCTTTGCGTTCGGAGCGGACGGCGTGGACGACTTCGTAGCCTTGTTCCCATTTTTTGATGAGGTCGGCGATGATTTCGGGGGGGCCTTGTAGGTCGGCGTCGATGATAACGGCAGCATCGCCGGTGCAGTGGTGCATGCCGGCGGTGATGGCTCGCTGATGACCAAAGTTGCGGGAGAGTTGGATGTATTTGACGGTAGGGTTGTTTTGGGCGGTGAGCTTTTCCCATTCTAGGCTGTTGTCGGTGCTGCCATCATCGACGAACAGGAGTTCGAGTT
>CAXGYR010000070.1:0-6898 GCA_964014015.1 uncultured Kiritimatiellaceae bacterium | reverse complement strand
GCTAATCAAACACCACCACCGCAAAACGCGAACTGCGACCATCCGAAACCAAAAATAACACCCGGCTTCGTTCAGACGCATCTACCAATGCCTCATAGAACTCTTCTTGGTTGGCAACCGCCCGACGATTCACGCTCGTAATAATCTGCCCGGGCTGCAAGCGTGCCCGCCATGCCGGCAATCCCTCTTCTACAGCAGTAATGATCACACCCTCTTCCAGATCGAGATCCAG
Organism: uncultured Kiritimatiellaceae bacterium; assembly: GCA_964014015.1. Lineage (GTDB taxonomy): Bacteria > Verrucomicrobiota > Kiritimatiellia > Kiritimatiellales > Pontiellaceae > Pontiella. The sequence continues at coordinate 6,666 of CAXGYR010000070.1, read as the reverse complement.
CGCCGTCGCTTCTTCTCCATCCAGGCCCGCAACCGACATGCCAATTGACTCCAGTATTTCAAGGGCAGGCGAATTCTCTTGAGCCACTTGAGGCTCATCCATAGGACGCGTTGTCACCATAACATCCAACACCTCACCATCCCGAAAAATCTTGAGCGTAACTTCACTGTAGGGAGGTGTCGCAGCCACTCGATTTCGAAACGCCCCCACTCTACTAACCGGTACACCATCATACGCCATCACAATATCTCCCCCCTGCAGTCCCGCCTCCTCAGCCGCTGAATCCGGCATCACTTCAGAGATTAGAATACCCTCCATCCCTTCCATGCCAAACGACTCCGCTAGATCCTCGTCCACATTCTGAATATAGACCCCCAGCACACTCCGAGACACATGACCATGCGCAATCAACTGCTCTTTAATCGTCACCGCCTGATTGATCGGAATCGCAAAACCGATTCCCATGTAACCACCCGAGCGCGTCACAATCGCTGTATTAATCCCCACCACTTTTCCCTGTATATCCAACAGAGGACCTCCCGAATTACCCGGATTAATCGCCGCATCGGTCTGAATAAAGTTTCCATACTCCGCAATACCCGTCTCATCCCGGCCCAGCGCACTCACAATGCCGGCGGTCACTGTCTGCGATAGTCCAAACGGATTCCCCGCCGCTAACACCCACTCGCCCACTGCCAACTCATCGGAATCTCCCAACTCAACAACCGGCAGATCTTTTGCATCCTCAATTTGAATGAGTGCCACTTCACTTTTTGGGTCTGCCCCTACCAGAGTTGCTTTAAACTTTCGACCATCACCCAGCGTAACCGTAATGCGATCCGCATCGTTCACCACATGGCTATTCGTCAGGATATATCCCTCTTTCGATATAATAAACCCCGACCCCTGACCCTGCTGGCTATACTCCCGCTGCCGCGACTCTCCCTGCCAGCCTCGACCAAAAAACTGCTCAAAAAACGGATGCTCAAAATGCGAAGACGGCACCTCAACCGTTGACTCTACATCAATAAAAACAACTGCCGGTAGCGCTTCTTTTGCAATCGACTTAAACGCACGACCCGTCTCCTCTAGCGTGCTAACAGCATCCGCGTGCACCACATGGCAAACCGCAAAGCAAAGAACCAACCCCATTACCACTTTTTTGAACAACTGCATGCTATCTCCTCATATCATTCACATAACCATTAGTGCTGTTGCACAGACAGTCGTTCAATGAAAGCAGCAGAAAAATTACAGTCCGCATCTCCGTATTACCGAAGAATCCCCTTTTCGGACGATCGACAAAAAGACAGAAGTGCCGACAACTCTTCAGTTGCGTCTTGCTCCTGCTCCAAACGAGTCAGCGCTTCCTGCAATGGCTCTTTACCGCGATATAGAATGCGGTATGCCTCTTTGATAGACTTGCGCCCAGCCTCCGAACACCCCCGACGCTCCATCCCAATTCGGTTAAACCCACGCACTTCCACCGGATCACCATTCGCAATCATAAACGGCGGCACATCCTTCGTCACCTTCGAGAATCCACCAATAAAAGCCATCCGCCCAATTCGTAAAAACTGAACAATACCCACCATGCCCTCGATCGTCGCCTGATCCTCAATCGTCACATGTCCCGCCACTTGCACAGAATTCGCAATAATCACGCCATTACCCACCCGGCAACAATGCGCAATGTGGCTGTATGCCATCAACAGACAACCGTCACCCACCACCGTGTAATCACCGTCGTTTGTCGCCGCATTCACCGTAACACACTCTCGAATCGTGTTACGGTTGCCAATCCGAACCCCCGGCGACCCCCCCTTAAACTTCAAATCCTGCGTCCGCCCACCCAACACCGCAAAAGGCGAAACTCGATTCTCCTCACCCAGCGTTGTATTGCCCGCCACCACCACATGCGAAATAAGCTCTGTACCCCGGCCAATCACCGCTTCCCCGCTGATCGTACAGTAGGGCCCAATCACAACATCGTCTGCCAACTCGGCACCCGGCTCCACCACAGCAGTAGGATGAATCTTTCTCATCTACTCTGCTCCATATCCAAACGCAAGCTCCGCCTCGCTAGCCAGCTCCTCACCCACATACGCATGTCCCTGCACAACCGCCATCCGCGAACGCAAGCGAACCCCCTCAACCACCATCCGTAGCTGATCGCCCGGCTTCACCACACGCCGGAACTTTGCCTGGTTGATCGACATAAAATACGCAATCTTCCCCTCATTACCCGCCCGCAAATTCAACATCACACCCGCCACCTGCGCCATCGCCTCCAGCTGCAACACCCCCGGCATCACCGGACTCCCCGGGAAATGCCCCTGAAAAAAAGATTCGTTGAACGTGAGATTTTTTAATCCCACAATCCGATTCTCTTCCGCTGAATACTCCACAATCCGATCCACCAGCATGAACGGATAACGATGCGGCAATAATGATAAAATTTTCTCTGCTTCCATTGGCAAATCCATACGACCTCCTAACTAAAACAATAGGCTAGGCATCCCCATCCCATCAATCAACCCTTTTCTGCTCATCGTACAGTCGATCCAACTCCGGACACCCCCGCCCCACTTGCCACGCCGCCGGAAACGTACGGCACTGCTGCGGACGCGCCTCATAAACCGAACAAACATCACCCGCCAGAAAAACACAACTCCCATCCTCTTGATCACGCAGCGAAAGCTGCGCCCGATTCGAAGCCAACCGCGTATATCGCTCTACAAAATCCTGAACCGTCAGTCCCAAATGAGCCGCCAACTCCTCTATATCCTGATCCCGCAACAGCACATGCCCCGGCCAACGACAACAATCGCCACAGCCCGTGCACACAAACCGCGATAAAATATCTTCACTAACCGTTGAACATTTATCACTCATATCCGTCTCAGCATTGACATATTTAACCCAATCAGCAAGTCTACAAGCTGATTTCATTTATAAAAGAAAGAGCTCATATCTTTAGGAAAGGAACACCATGCTTCAACATAAGATCATCATAACCTCACTGCTCATCGCACTCACAATCGGTGCGGACGCACAAAACGAGAACGCATCCATTGATCTCTCCAAAACAGAGGATCTCTTTTCCAACCCCTTACAACCTAATCCACTCACCAACGATCCCGAAGCCGTGGTTGTAAAAGTCGATGGCCTGGAGATCAAACGCGGAGAAATTTTAGAGCTCGTCAACCTCACCATGCAACGCCTCGGCGGACAAGTTCCCCCACAACAGCTCCCACAACTACAACAACAAATGTACACCCGCGTTAAGAATGACCTTATCAACGCCAAACTGATCGAAGGCGCCGTTATTGCAGCCGACATCCCCGTTGATGATGCAGCCATCGAAGCTGAAATCACCACCATCCGCGAAAGCCTTCCGGAAGGTAAAACCCTCGAAGAACTACTCGCCGTACAAAACAATACCCTTGATGAGCTGAAGGCTGATATTCGCAATCAACTCGCATCACGCACACTGTTTGACCAGCAGGTAGCCAACATTGCCAACGCCACCGAAGCAGACGCACAAACCTTCTACAACGAAAACCCCAACAACTTCCAAACTCCCGAACAGGTAACGGCCAGCCATATCTTGGTAAAACCCGCTGAAGGAGCAGATGAAGCAGCCAAAGCCGCAAGCAAAGCCGAACTCGAAACCATTCGTGCCAGCATCATAGCCGGCGAAACCAGCTTCGCCGAAGCGGCCGCCGCACATTCCAGCTGCCCCAGCTCCGCGCAAGGCGGCTCACTCGGCACCTTCGGAAAAGGTCAAATGGTACCCGAATTCGAGATTGCCGCATTCACGCAAGAAATTGGTGAAGTGGGTGACATCGTCGAAACACAATTCGGATATCACATTATTCAGGTCAGCGAACACACCGACGAAGGAACTATCGCCTTCGACGAAGCCAAAACACAAATCATTGACTTCCTGACCAACCAAAGTAAGCAACAAGCTATCGCCGCATATATCGAATCTCTGCGTAGCAAAGCGACTATTGAAGATCTAACGCTATAGCAAATAAAAGAAGAGGACTCGGACAATGATTGGTGAACTCATGTGCCATATAACCGGCTGGCTGGCGCCTATTCCGTATGACCTAATCATTATCCTTCTGGGGCTCATCTGGTTTACAGCCGGATGGGGCCTCAGCCGTCGCCGGCAGGACCGGAAATGGATACGAGCCCTTCAGCAACTAGACGAAACCGACCAACAAAAAGTAATCCATCATGCCCACAGCCACGGAAAAAGAACAACAGCTACTGGATCGACTGACAGCTCAAAAAGCCATCGCCATCGCCTATTCGGGCGGGGTTGACTCCACGTATTTAGCCGACTGCGCCCATCAAGCATTAGGGAGCAATGCGCACATTCTTCTAGCCGACTCCCCCTCTCTCCCCCGCTCCGAATTACAAGAAGCCACGCAACTTGCCCAGACCCGTGGATGGAACCTCCAGATCATCTATCCTCGTGAACACGAAAATCCCGCTTATCTCGCCAACACCGGCAATCGCTGCTTTCACTGCAAAGAAGCCCTTTTCACCCAGATGAACCACTTCACGAAAGCTAACCCCAACATTCCTCTCGCCTACGGCGCCATCGAAGACGACCGCAACGACCACCGCCCCGGCACACAAGCCGCAGCTCTCCACAACGCCATCGCTCCCCTTCAAGACGTCGGGCTCTACAAATCTGAAATCCGAGAACTCAGCCAGAAAAGAGGGCTTCCCACCGCCGAAAAAGCCTCCTTCGCCTGCCTTGGCTCTCGCTTCCCCACCGGAACAGCCATCGACGTAAAAAAACTCAGTCAGGTCGAAGCCGCCGAAGAGGTTCTACGTCGCAACGGATACAAACAATACCGCATCCGGCATCACGACGATCTCTGCCGTATTGAGATTGAGCCCGCTGATTTTGAAAAACTACTCGCCGAACGTGACAGGCTCATTCCCGCACTACAGGCCACGGGCTACCGGCACGTCACCCTAGACATCAGTGGCTACCGGACCGGTTCCACCACCTGACACATCCGATGCCTCCTCCGGCCGTACCCGAGGCTGCCCTCCCAACAAAACCGCTACCTCATCCTGCACTCGCTCCAACTCATCCAGTCGCAACTCCGGATCCGTCACCGCAAAACTCTCTTTCGTCTTACGATGTTCATACACCCGAATCTTCATCCCGCCAGGGTGCTGCTGAACATCACGCTCAACCAAAATCTTTTTTCGCTCAAGCATCACCGCCAAAATAAAAATGACATCCCGGTCCTCCGGCACCTCGGCAGCCATCCGCTTACGCAGCAACCCCTCCACATTCTCCTTCTGTACCACCTCCTCCGGAGCCGGAGGTAAAATATATTTCGTCCGCCAAACGCTAATCCCCTCCACCGCACCCTCTGCACACGAAGCTAAACGATCAACGCGCTGATATGCCCCCTCTTCAAACTGCAACGAAGAGATAACCTCGTCACCATCCTCAAACGGTTTACCGCTCACGGCACAAACCACCGCGCATTTGCGCACACTCCACTGCTCACGTTGATCTTTCATTCCGCCTCTCCCGAAAACAACACTCTCCTGTATTGAAGGAAATAGGTAATTCCACTCAGCAGCGTTATACCAACCGTCACACAACCCAACACAAACGCCATCTGCGAACCCGCCGTCGGAAGTCCTACTTCAGGCCAGACCAGCCCCCCCAGCAATACAGCAATCACAACCATCTGTACCACAGTTTTCCACTTGCCCCACTGATCCGCTGAAAGCACAACCGCCCGCTCTGTCAATAGCAAGCGCAATCCTGTAACCAGTAGCTCCCGCGCCAAAATAAGCGTTACCATCCACCCCGCCAGACATCCCAACTCCACCAACCCAACAAAAGCAGCAGCCGTCAGCACCTTATCCGCCAATGGATCCATCAACTTACCAAACGTAGAACAGCCATACACCCGCCGCGCCAGCATGCCATCCAACGCATCCGTCACCGCCGCAAGCACAAACAAAATCAACGCCCAAAGAAATCCAGCTGTACCCCCCACCGACAAGCCGACAACCATCAAGCCCGCCATCCAGAAACGTGCAAGGGTCAACTGGTTCGCCCAATGAATACGCCCCGCCATTAACGTTCCCACTCAATGGTACCCGTAGCATCTAGGTATAGGTTTGGAAACGATTGCTCAATCGTCGGCAGTTCCACCAAACCCACGCCGCCCGGCACGACTTCCGGCTCCTGTTCATCCGAACACTGTCGTACTCCGACCAGCACCAATACAACGCCCGCAATCAACACTACCGCCATGATCTTCTGTTTGCCCGTGAATCGCGCCTCCGATGGCAGTCTCGCAACTTCACGCAAACCGCCCAAGAAGCTTTTTGCTCCTCCACTACCAACCGAAAGTGATTCAGTTGGCAGCACATCAGCCTTCACCAAATTCTCACGCACATCATCCGTCAATCTTGTCGGCGCGCTCACCTCATTAGCCCGTTCATAGTCGGCGACCAGCGGGGCAGCTTCTATCCCTAGATAATTTGCATAGAGCCGAATAAAACTTTTTACATATACCGGAGCCGACAATACCGAGAAATTATCCGCTTCCATCGCCGAAATATACTTCACCAGAATCCGCGTCTGCGCCGCCGCCTCCGAAACGC
>CAXGYR010000069.1:0-6904 GCA_964014015.1 uncultured Kiritimatiellaceae bacterium | reverse complement strand
CCGCCGCCGAAAACGAAGCCGCATTACGCGATGTAATCGGCGACCATGGAGCCTCTCGTACGCACAAGACCACGCGCCGCCCCTCTTTCAAATGACAATGCGCCGCACGCGATACCAATGAGTCCGCGATGCCCGCCGACACTTTTCCCAACGTATTGGCTGAACAAGGTGCCACCACCATTCCAACCGTCGGCACCGAACCCGAAGAGACTGTTGCTGCCAAGTTGCCATCCTGCCACACCTGATCAGCCATCTCCTCCAGCTCCGCGAACGGACCCGCCTCCTGCTCATAAACCATCTTGCCCATCTTACTGGCGATCAACGTTACCGGCCACTTCGACCGCTCCACAATCGCCCGCGCCGCATACGAGCCCGACGCACCTGTCAATGCCACTACTAAGTTCATCCAACACCTCCCAATAAAATAACCAACGCACCCGCAATGCCCGCCACCGCCGAAATCGGAAAAAACCGCACCGCCACCGGAATCGACGGCACATACGCCAACCCAAACGCCACCGCCGCCACCAACAACGCCACCAACGACAACACGCCCGACGTTCCCATCCAGAGCAACACTAACACCGCAAACGCCAACAGATGCGTCACCGCCGCAACGCCCAACGCCCCCTGCTCGCCTAGCGCCGCCGGCAAACTCTTCACCCCATACGACTGATCAAAGACGCGATCCATTAACGCATAAATAATATCGAACCCACTAATCCACAAAAAAGTAAACAGACACAACAGCACCAACACCGGCGAAACCACCACCGCCTCACTAACCGCCACACTTGCACCCAGCGGCGCAAAGCCCAGTGCTACCCCGATTCCATAATGACACAAAGGTGTAAAACGCTTCAGCAGTGAATAGACCGTCAGCGGAATCAACGGAATCAGCGACAGCTTCAAAATCAACGGTCCCAACCCTACGCACGCAACAACATAAACAATCAACCCAACCAAGGCGACACCAACGCCGTGCTTCATAGAGAGCGCCCCCGTTGCCAACTCCCGATTCGCTGTCCGCGGGTTCGCCGCATCAATGTTACGATCAAAAATCCGATTCAATGCCATTCCAAACGTCCGTGCCCCCAGACCTGCCAGCGCAATCCACCCCAGCTTACTCCACGACGGCCATCCACCCGCACCAATCCACGCTCCCGCAAACAGCAGCGGCAGCGAAAAAATTAAGTGCTCCACTTTCGTAAATCGATGTAACAGACGCAACCCGCTTGCAGGCAACTCCTCACTTTTAGTCGGCTCTTTCTCACCCGACAGCTTACCCACTTGCTTTTCCGCACGCTGATGAATTCCCTCCACAGCATAGACCACCGCATCCGCAACTGTCTCCGAAACCGGTCCAATGTGTTTCTGAATATCCTCTTTCGCCTGCGCATCCCCAAAATCAGTTACCCCTTTAAGCAGAATACAGGGAATATCGTGCGACTCGCACACCCGCGCCACCGCGTACCCCTCCATATCCACCAAATCATACTGCCGTGCCAACTCCCGCTTCCGCTCCGGCTGATACAACGGCTCCTCCACACTCACCAGACGCTTCAACCCCAGTCCCACACCCACATTCACTGCCGCCTTGAGTTCCTCTGTGATCACCGTCGAAACACGATAGACCGCCCCCCGCTCCACTCGATTGTGTAGCGCAGCGCAGACCCCCGCATTAATAACCGACGTAACCCCCTCTTCCACCAACTCCTCTGCCGCGATTCGAGCCGCCTCAAGCCCCATCTCCTCGGCCACCTTGATCAACACACCATCCGGCAACGCCCGCTTCCGTAGCGGCGCCGCCTCCATCTCCGTCGCGAACAACACACCAATCATCGAATCACCCCAGCCGCAACCGCCCGACGCTCCAGCTCCGCCACCGCCGCACGACCTTCATCGCCCAACCCCAACGTAAACTGATTAACATACGTCTTAATGTGCTCTTCCATCACTCGATCATCTAACTCCTGCGCATGCTCACGCACAAACGGCTCCGTCTCGGCTGGCTTCTCAAATGCCGCCTCAATTGAATCTTTCAATCGCTGTTCGAAACCTGAAATCACTTCCTTACCCAAATTCCGCTTCACCGCAATACAGCCCAACGGAATCGGCAGGCCTGTCTCCTCCTCCCACCACACCCCCAAATCCTGAATACAGACAAAACCACGCTCCTCATAAACAAACCGCCCCTCATGAATAATCACTCCCGCATCTACCGTCCCCGCAGCCAATGCATCCATAATCTCGTGAAACGGCATAAACACCTTCTCTACCGTATCCCCGAACCACAGGCGAAACAACAGATGCGCCGTCGTCCACTCCCCCGGTAGCGCCACACGCGCACGCCCCGACAACACTCGCTCACCGGTTGTAATCACCAGCGGTCCGCACCCGCGACCCAGTGCCGCCCCAACCTCCAGCAACGCATATTTCTCCCGCAATGCAAGCCATGCGTGGAACGACAGCTTTGTCACATCAAACCGCTCCTCAAACGCAAACCCATTAAGCTGCTCTACATCATACAGATGCGCTTGAATATCCGGCTCATGCGCTAATTTGTTAAAAATGAACGTATCATTCGGACACGGAGAAAAGGCAATATCCATACGCACCTTCCATATACCTACACAATAGTAAGCATTTTAATTACCTATTTTAAGTACACTTATTTAATTTTTTAGTTTGCGTTGCCATAAATATAACGTAATTTACGCCAGATAAGAACGTATCGCATGTGAGCAAAAAATTATAGTGCGAACCAACAATTTATAAATAGAGAAAAAATATGACCTCACCCAACAACAATCCCGGTGCCCCCCAAGGTCTTGATCCGCAGATCATCACCCAGCTGCACCAGCTTACCGACTCACTCAACGCCCAGCAAAAAAGCTGGCTCGGCGGCTACCTCTCCGGCCTCGCCGCCCAAGGCGCCCCCGCCCCCGCTCAAACCAGCGTTGATAGCGACCACTTACTCACCATCCTCTACGGCTCTCAAACCGGTAACGCCCGCTCCATCGCCGAAGAGCTCAACGAAGCCGCCCAGACCGAAGGCATCGCCACCGAGCTCGTCTCCATGGGTAAATTTAAAGAGAAGAATCTCAAGAAAACAAAAAACCTCGTTGTCCTAGTCAGCACACAAGGCGAAGGCGATCCGCCCGACGACGCCCTCAACCTCGTCGACTACCTCAACAGCAACAAAGCCCCCAAGCTCAACGATACCCGCTTCTCCGTCTGCGCCCTCGGCGACAGCAGTTACGAATTCTACTGCAAAACCGGAAAAGACTTTGACACCCGCCTCGAAGAACTCGGCGGCACCCGCATCATCGACCGCATCGATCTCGATGTAGACTTCGACGACGACGCCGAAGCCTGGATCGCCTCCAGTATCGCCACCCTCAAAGAGCTGCTCCCCGAAGCACCCACAGCCAGCGCTGCACCCGCAGCTTTCGCTGCTCCCCAAACCGGCGTCAAATACACCCGCAAGAAACCCCTTCAAACCCAACTACTCACCAACCAAAAAATCACCGGACGCCACTCCGAAAAAGACATTCGCCACATTGAAATTGATCTCGAAGAGTCCGGTCTAACCTACCAGCCCGGCGACTCCCTCGGCGTCTGGTTCCAAAACAGCTCCGAGCTCGTCTCCCTACTCCTTGAAAAAACCGGCATCGACCCCCAAACCGAAATCGAAGGCAGCGGCGAAAATCTATCCATTCAAAACGCCCTCGAAAAAACCTACGAACTCACACAGCTCCACCCCGCCTTCGTACAGGATTATGCAGAGCTAACCGACAACGCAGAACTGCGCGCCATCGCCACCGATGCCTCCGCCCTGCAAACCTACATCGCCGACCGGCAGATCATAGACGTCATCCACGAGCATCCCGCCACGCTCACCGCCGACGCCCTCATCAGTACCCTACGCAAATTAACTCCCCGCCTCTACTCCATCGCCTCCGCCCAAACCGAAGTTGAAGAAGAAGTACACCTCACCGTCGGTGTCGTCGAATACGAAGCCTACGGATTTCACCACCTCGGCGGCGCCTCCGGTCACCTCAGTCAGTTGCAGCCCGGCGCCGACATCGCCGTCTACGTCGAAGCCAGCGACCACTTCCGGCTGCCCCAGAACCCCGACACCCCCATGATCATGATCGGTCCCGGCACCGGCATCGCCCCCTTTCGCGCCTTCATGCAAGAACGCGCCGCCACCGAAACACCCGGCGACAACTGGCTCTTCTTCGGCAACCCCCACTTCACCGAAGACTTTCTCTACCAAACCGAATGGCAAGAGTGGCACGAGGACGGCATCCTAACCCGTATCGATCTCGCCTTCTCCCGTGACCAAGCTGATAAAATATACGTCCAACACCGCATCCTCGAACAAGCCGAAGCTCTCTGGAACTGGATCGAACGCGGCGCCCACATCTACATCTGCGGCGACGAAAGCCGCATGGCAAAAGATGTCCATCAAGCCCTCTTAACCGTTATTGAACAGCAAGCCAGCCAAACCCCCGAACAGGCAGCCGAAACCCTAGACCAACTACGTCGAGACGGACGCTACCAAAAAGATGTCTATTAAAGGAGAGTCACCATGAGCGAACCATCCAAAACACCCGTCGAAGGAATCAAAGAGCGCAGCGCCAACCTACGTGGAACCATCGAAGAGGGTCTCCACAAAGCCATCACCGGCTCCCTAGCCGATGACGACACACAGCTCACCAAATTCCACGGCTTCTACCAACAAGACGACCGCGATATCCGCGACGAACGCCGCCAGCAGAAACTCGAACCCCTCTACAGCTTCATGCTCCGCGCTCGCGTTCCCGGCGGCGTAATCACCGCTGAACAATGGAAAGCCATCGACGCCATCGCCCGCGAACTCACCGGCGGAGGCCTTCGCCTCACCACCCGCCAGACCTTCCAATATCACGGCATTTTAAAGCACAACGTAAAACCCCTAATTCAAGGCCTCAACAAAGCCTTCATCGACTCCATCGCCGCCTGTGGCGACGTCAACCGCAACGTCCTCTGCAACACCAACCCCGTTGAATCAGATCTCCACGCCCGCGTCTACCAAGACGCCTGCGCCATCAGCACCCACCTGCTCCCCAAGACGCAGGCCTATCACGAAATTTGGCTCGACAAAGAAAAGGTAGCCGACGTCAAAGAGGAGATTGAACCGATCTACGGTTCCACCTACCTCCCCCGCAAATTTAAAATAGCCGTTGCCATCCCACCTCACAACGATGTCGACGTCAACGGCAACGACCTCAGCTTTGTCGCCATCGCAAAAGACGGGGAGCTTAAAGGCTACGACGTGCTCGTCGGCGGCGGCATGGGCTGCACCCACAGCACCCCCGGCACCTATCCGCAAATTGCCAAAAACCTCGGCTTCATTCCCGCCGATCAGGTCTGCCAGATCGCCGAAGCAGTTGTTACAACCCAACGCGATAACGGCGACCGTACCGACCGCAAAAAAGCACGCCTAAAATACACCGTCGACCGCATGGGCATCGATGCGTTCAAAGCCGAAGTCGAAACACGCTCCGGCATCACCTTTGCCCCCGAAGAACCCTACACCTTCACCATGCACGCCGACCGCTTCGGCTGGACCGAAAACGCCAACGGAACCTCCAACCTCACCCTCTTCATCGAACACGGCCGCATCACCGACAAACCCGATGGTCCCCAGATGCTACAAGGACTGCTCAAGATCGGTGAACTGCACGGCGGTGACTATCGCATCACGGCCACCCAAAACCTCGTCATCGCCGAAATCGCGAACGAGAACAAAGAGGCAATCGAAGCTCTCGCCCGTGAACACGGTCTTCTACGCGACGCGAGCCCCCTGCGCGAAAACAGCATGGCCTGCGTAGCACTACCCACCTGCACCCTCGCTATGGCGGAAGCTGAACGCTATCTGCCGGATCTAATCACCCGCCTAGAAGAGCTCGTGGACAAACACGGACTATCCGAACAGCCCATCACCGTTCGCATGACGGGCTGCCCCAACGGATGCGCCCGCCCCTACCTCGCCGAGGTCGCCTTTGTCGGCAAAGCCCCCGGCAAATATAACCTCTATTTGGGTGGCGACGGCAAAGGAACCCGCCTCGTACAGCTGTATCGCGAAAACATCGACGAAGCTCAGATTCTCGCCGAACTAGACCCCCTGCTCGAACGCTATGCTGCCGACCGCCAACCCAATGAAGGGTTCGGCGATTTCCTCGTCCGCACCGACGTTGTTCCCGCCGTCTACGATGGACGCGAATTTAAAACCGGACTGTAATGGCTGAACTGGAAACCATCTTAAACGGAGTCGACCCACATGATGCGCCCGAGATCCTCGCACGCACGATCGATCACTTCGGCGAAACCATTACCATGGCTACCAGCTTTCAGCTCGGCGGTCTCGTACTGCTCGATATGCTCCACCGCGTCGGCAAACCCGTCCGCGTCTTCTCCATTGATACCGGCCGCTTACCCGAAGAGACCCTCGCTTGCGCCGAAAACATCCGCGATAAATACGGCATCCAGATCGAATGGTTCTTTCCCCTACACGAAGAGGTGCAGCAACTCGAAACCGAACGCGGCCTCTTCTCTTTTCGTGAGAGCATCGAAGAGCGTAAACACTGTTGCGCCATCCGTAAAGTCGAGCCGCTAAACCGCGCCCTCGATGGTTACACAGCCTGGATAACCGGACGCCGCGAAGATCAGAGCGAAACCCGCCAGAATCTCGGCATCATCGAACCGGATCCCGTTCACAACGGCATGACCAAAATTAATCCATTAACAACGTGGACCAAAGAAGAGCTCTGGAGCTATGTTAACGAATACCGTGTCCCCTACAACCGCCTCTACGACGAAGGTTACCTCTCTATCGGCTGCGCCTGCTGCACCC